>NZ_JAWOQO010000003.1:437624-464959 GCF_033337345.1 Vibrio sp. YT-18
CTGTTTTAGCTTTTCTTCTACAACCGATAGGTTTTTCTTCGCGGCTTCAAAGTTAGGCTTTTCCTCTAGCAGCTTTTTATACAAATCAGCCGCATCTTCTAATTGACCATTTTGAGCGAGCGAGTTGGCGAGGTTATAGCGGCCGTTAAGGGAGGCATCATGAGAAAATGCTTCGATAGCGGCTTCGTAGTCACCTTTTTGATAACTGGCGGCTCCTTTCCAGCTTGGGTTTGTAAATAGGTTTTGCGCCTGTTCATACTCACCTTGCTTGTAGAGTTCCGCTCCTTGTTGGTCGGCATTTAAGAACGGATTAGCTTCTGCATGCGGTGTCCACGTTACTGGGACTACAGTCGCAACTACCATCCAAATCAGGTCGCGTCGAAACAGTAAAGCCGCAGGAAGAAGTAACAACGGCAGTAACCAAAAGCCACTGTTGAGACGAGAGTCAGTTTTAACTTCTTCGCTTTGGGTTGCAGAAAGCTGGCTACCAATGTTATTGGTAAAGGCCGCGATGTTTTCAACATCACGGTTGGTGTGTTGAATAGGAACAAATAGGCCACCAGTCTTATTCGCTAGCGTTTGTAGATTTTTCAGATTTGTTTTCGCTACGACGGTTGTGCCTTGTGCAGTTTTTAGCAGAGATCCATCGGGCAGCGCGATAGGCGCACCGTTAGGAGTCCCGACGGCAAGAACAGAAATGCGAAACTTTGTACCTTGGACTAAATCTAACGCGCGAGACAGCTCTGACGTATCAAGATCATCCGCTAACACGATGATATCGCCTTGTTGCGTGCCGGCTTGAGAAAACTGGTTGATCGCAAGTTCAATCGCGGCAGGCAGGTTTGCTCCTTGAAAAGGCATCAGCTCTGGTGACAAATTTTCGATAATGCCAGCAAGCGTGCTGGAATCAGTTGTCAGTGGACTTAAGTTATAGGCATCGCCAGCGTAAGCAATAAGTCCAGTGGCTCCCTCTTTCCATTTAGGCAGCAAATCGAGCGCCTTATAACGTGTTTGTGCTAGCCGATTGGGTTTGATGTCTGTAGCAAACATAGAGCGAGACATATCAAGCACCAAGATACGGTTTTGGTTTAACTCAAAGCTTGGTCGAGCATTGGACTGCCAGCTTGGCCCCGCTAATGAAATGCAAGTTATTGCCCAAGCTAAACCCCATAGAGTGAAGTAATGCTTAGACTGCGTGTTTTGTCCGAGCATCCGCGATAGGTGAGGGGCAATCAGTGTGGACTTTTGGGCTCTAAATTTGTGATTAAGCAAGAGTGCAATAGGGATCACGATGAGCCCCAAAAGCCAATAAGGATTGAGGAAAATAAACTCAGCCATGTTTTCTCCTTAATAGGAATAACAATACCGACAATACAAATGCAGCGCTTAATGGATATGGAAACCATTCAGACTGAGGGCGCCAAGTTTGTGTGTCGCTAGATACGGGTTCTAGCTGGTTGATGGTGTCATAAATCTTTTCGAGCTCTTCTGTATCTCGCGCTCGAAAATATTGTCCACCTGTCACCTCTGCCACTTTAGTCAGTGTTTGTTCATCTAAGTCGGCTGCGGTGTTGACTTTGCGAGTCATGAAAAACTCTTTTACCATCATTTCACCAGCGCCCACGCCCACGGTGTAAACAGTGGCGTTGTATTTTTTCGCAATTTCCGCTGCTTCTAGCGGCTCGAGCACCCCTGCAGTATTGCTGCCGTCACTGAGCAAAATCATGACTCGTTGGGGAGCATCACTGTCTACAAAGGTTTTTGTGCCTAACCCAATACCATCACCAATGGCGGTTCGTTGACCAACCAAGCCGATGACGGTTTGATTAATCTGTTGCATGACGCTTTTGCGGTCTGCAGTGAGTGGTGTTTGCAAATAAGCATGGTCGCCAAACAAAACAACTCCGAGACGGTCACCTTTTCTCTTTGCTACGAAATCAGACAGAACTTTTTTGACTGCTGTGAGGCGATCGATATATTCGCCGTTGAGTTCCATGTCTTCCTGCTGCATCGAACCGGACAGATCGACGACTAACATCAAGTCCCGATATTTGGGTTGGAATTCAACGGGATCGCCAAACCAAACTGGACGCGCACACGCGACGACAAGAAGGCCCCAGATCGCGATTGAAAGTGCTTTTTGCAGCGCTTGCTTAGGCTTGCTGCGATTCTCATTGGTTGGTAAGTACGCCAATTTGATCTCGGCTTGTTGAGATTCTTGTGGCAGGAACTTGTATACCAGCCATGGGATGGGCAACAAAAACAGTGCCCACCACCAGACAAATTCAATGTTTAGCCATTGGGCAAGATCGGTTATGAGTGTTTGCTCAGTCACGGTTATTTGCCTTTTTCTTTGGTGGCAAAGCGTAGGTTATCCAAAAGACACAATCGTCTACCAAGCTTTGATGCTGCCCTTGGGAAGAATTCTGATACAACGCTTCTTGCCACTGATGTTGTTTGTCTACGAATCGACTTTCTTTGGTATGGCTATCGAGAAATTTATACCAAGCGATTCCGGTTAATGGTGCGATCTCTTCACGCGGAAAGTAACTCAATGCTGCCTGGCGCAATATTTCCAGAGCAGAAGAGGGGGTATGAGGCGCGGTAGGTTGAGTTAAAAGTGTTAATGCTGTCTTTTTTGCGCGTAAGTGTTTTTTACGCCATCTCACATAAAGACAAATGCCGAAAACGAAGAGCAAGGTGGCTGCAAGCACCACCCACCATCCCCAAGCGAGCGGAAACCAATCCGGAGCGTTTGGCAAAATCAAAGGTTCAAGGTCTAGGCTTTGGTTGTTTGTTGTCATTATTATTACTGCTTAATAAATACTGCTTGTCAGTTTGTTAGCTTAATTGTGAAATTAAGGGCCAGCCACTTGATAGCGTGTTAAATGGAATTGCTATCGAATGGCACTGCTGCTTAATGGTTTCTTGATGTTGGGTAAAGTGGCTTTCGAGTTCTCTTCGTTGTCCTTTAGAGCCAAAGTTAAACCATTGACTATGCAGCCCATCCGAAGCTTTCACTTGACCTCTAAAGTCTGTTTCGCCTCTTTCTAACGGATCATAAAACTGAACGGCCCTTACGCTATTGTGTTGTTTGAGTCGACGTAGTTGTGCCAGTTCCGTTGGTGTTACGTGGGCAAAGTCACTGAGCATAATCAATTCGCTGCCTTTTGGGGTGAGCGTATGAAGTGTCTCCAATACTTGTGTATAAGGCAGTGTACGAGTGTCGTTGCTTGCAGTACGAGTTACTTGCGCATTATGTATGTCGACTATGGCGTTAAGAATCCGCAGCCCTTGTCTTTGTAAAGAAGAGGGGCGAAATTCAAGACATTGATGTCCGTCATCAATCACTGCGCCGATGCGATCTTTTTTAGCTAGAGTTAGCCAAATTAGAACACTGGCAAAGTGGGCCAATTGAACGGATTTGAGTACATACTTAGATCCAAAATGTAGACTAGAACTTAGATCAAGATAAAGAATGACCGCTTGCTCTTTATCTTCTGCAAACAATTTTGTATGTGCTTTACCGGTCCTAGCGGTGACTCGCCAATCAATGCTGCGAATATCGTCGCCAGGTTGATATTGGCGCACCTCCATAAAATCCATACCTCGCCCTTTTTGGCGACTGGTATGGTTACCACTCATCTGCGACCAGAGACTCTGTGCTGGTGGTAACCAACGTACAGATTGAGTGCGATATTGGAGCAGCTCTTCAAGGGTTAATGTCACCCCATTCGCATGAGGTGGTAATGAATGTGTAGCGGACATATCACTCACCTGTTTATGCACTGCCAACAAGGTTTAGCAGTTTATCGATGACCTGGTTTGCCGTAATGCCTTCCGCTTGAGCGTGGTAACTCAACAATAAACGGTGGCGCAGTACCGGATAAGCCATGGTTTGAACATCTTCCGGAGAGACAAAATCACGACCAGCAAGCCAAGCGTGCGCACGTGCACAGCGATCAAGAGCGATGGTGGCACGCGGACTCACACCCATTGACAACCACTTGTCCAACTCAGTGTCATATTCGTTGGCTTGACGTGTCGCCATAACTAAACGGACGATGTACTGCTCTATCGTTTCCGCCATATGAATATCCAACACTTCTTTACGTGCGGTGAATATATCTTGTTGGCTTAACATTGGGCGTTCAACCTTTGCTTCGCCTTTTGCTTCTCCGCGGTTAATACGCAAGATAGATAGCTCATGCTCCGCATCTGGGTATTCCACTTCTAAATGCAATAAAAAGCGGTCTAGCTGCGCTTCAGGAAGGGGGTAGGTCCCTTCTTGCTCTATCGGGTTTTGAGTTGCCATAACCAAAAACAACTCTGGCAGCGGGTAGGTATGACGACCTGCTGTGACTTGTTTCTCTGCCATTGCTTCAAGCATTGCCGCTTGTACTTTGGCTGGCGCACGGTTTATCTCATCCGCAAGAATAAGCGAGTTGAAGATAGGACCTGATTGGAAAGTGAATTCTCCGGTTTCGGGACGGAAGATATCGGTGCCGGTTAAATCGGCTGGCAGCAAATCAGGGGTGAACTGAATGCGGTGGAAGTCGCCTTCAACACAGTCTGAGAGTGATTTTACTGCACGGGTTTTTGCTAACCCAGGAGGGCCTTCAACTAAAATATGCCCATCCGCAAGAAGCGCAACAAGCAGTTGCTTTACCAGATCTTGCTGTCCGATGATCTGCGACTCTAAGTATTGCTGAAGAGTTTCGAAGTTAGATTTATGCATGCTTTGGACTCTCGGTATCCATGTGATTTTCGTGTTGAGTATTGGTCATTTTCCATGTGAAAAAAGTTCCAACGCTCTATTGCAATTTATCTTTTCAATATTGGGACGCTACAGAGAATTGCAAGTACGTGCTATCTCTGAAAGTGCTTATTTGACAGTGTGTTACATTTATTTTTCATAATATAATGAGAAATGCCTCTAGTTTTGTACATATGAGCCGATAAAGATTCCGTGGTGTGCGTGTCATGAGATATGCACCTGATTCCCCTTGTGGGGCCAATAACAAGTGATTCTTTTAAAAGGTCCGAATATGTTGAAACTTCATTCCTTGAGCATCAAACAGAAGGTTGTACTTGGCATTACGTTTGCTGTTCTAGCATCAACAATCATTGTTGGTGTTATGGCTCAGCGTCATGCGAGAGATGTATTGAGCCATCGTCTTATTGACATCGAGCTACCTGCGATGTTGCAGCAAATCAATACCGAAATTGACCGCGAAGTTGTCGAAATGCAACAAGCGGCAAAACAGCTGGCTACAAACGAATTTATTGTTGAAGCCCTATCTAATACAGACCGTGATCCGTCAGTAGAAGTTCAGTTGGTTCAGCAGCTCAATAACGTTAAATCACAGTATGGTCTTAATGATGCGTCGGTAGCGAATCGTCAAACGGCATATTACTGGAATCAAAACGGATTCTTACGCCAACTTAACCGAACGCAAGATGCTTGGTTCTTTGGATTTACGTCGTCTGGTCAAGAAACGTCCGTGAGTGTGTTCCAAGAGGCAAATGGCGAAGTGAAAATGTTTGCCAATTTCCAAGATCTTAATGGTACATCAATGTCAGGTCTCTCTAAATCTATGGGAGACATGGTTACTTTGCTCAATGGGTTTAAAATTGAAGATACGGGTTACGTGTTCCTCACTAATGAACAAGGCCAGATTCAAATACACCGCCAACAAGGTAAGAACCAAACTTCTATCACTAAACTATTTGGTAGTGACGCAAGTGCGCTGTTGAACAAAAATAGCTTCAACCTAATTAGTGTGGAGTTTGAAGGGCAGGATACTTTTGTTTCTAGTTTGTATGTTCCTTCAATGAACTGGTTTGTTATTGGCGTGGTTCCCGTTGATGAAGTATTCGCAGACCTGAATGCGACAGCCAAAAAAATGCTGTTTACGACCATCATTGTTGCCGTTGTATTCATCCTCATGGGCGTATGGTTAGCAAACAGCATTACGAAACCAATCCGACTGATTGCCGATCGTTTTACCGACCTTGGGCAAGGTGAAGGCGATTTGGCGCAGCGTATTGAAATTAAGGGTAATGATGAAATTGCTCAGCTTTCAAAAGGCTTTAATGGATTTATTGAGAAGATTCATGCCACGATGAAAGAGGTTGCTTTAACCAGTGGCTCATTAAGTCAAGCGGCAGAAAGTGTGTCAACGAAAGCAACATCCACACACGACAACAGCCAAGAGCAGCGTGATCAAACCATTCAAGTAGTTGCAGCTATCAACCAAATGGGTGCGACCATCAGTGAAATTGCATCGAACGCTGCTACCGCTGCTGATACGGCAAATCAGGCTTCAGATAACACTCAAACTGGTCGAGAAGTTGTGATGAAAGCAAAAGAGGTGATCAGCCGCCTAGCCGATGATGTTGAAACAACCAATATTGTTGTTACGCAGTTGGCATCGACAACCAAAGATATTGGCTCGATTCTGGGTGTAATTCGTGACATCTCTGAGCAAACGAATTTACTTGCGCTAAACGCTGCAATTGAAGCTGCTCGTGCTGGTGAGCAGGGACGTGGTTTTGCGGTTGTTGCTGATGAGGTAAGAAACCTAGCTTCACGCACGGCTGATTCTACAGAAGAGATTCAGCGCATGATCAATCAGCTTCAAAGTGACGCACAAGACGCGGTAAATGCTATGGAAGCGGGCAAAGCGGTCACCATAGAAGGGGTTACTTCTACCGATGAAGCAGTCGAGGTATTAATCAGTATTTCTGAACGAATCACCGACATCTCTGATCGTAATACACAAGTTGCAACGGCGACGGAAGAGCAATCCACGGTGGTGCATACCATTAATCAAAATATCGAAGAAATCAACGCGATAAATGAAATGACAACCGCGACAGCAGAAGAGTTGGCGGATGCAAGTCGCGATCTTCAAGCGCTCTCTTCTCGTTTAGACAAGATGGTTGGTAGCTTCAAGTTATAGAGTTGGATAGAATAGGCGAAGTTTAAAAGTTCAATCATTAATTTTAGGTAAGTACTATGAATGACTTCGAAAAAGAACTAGAGCAAATTTCTCAAGAAACTGCTCAGGAGCCAGAAGTAAAACTGCCGTCGCTAGAAGAGCAAAAAGCGATCGTCGCTGAGCTGAAAAAGCTGGAAGCGGAAGGTAAGCTGACGCCAGAAGTGTTAGAACAACACTTTGGTAAGTTTAACCAAAAAAACGCAGTTCCAATCCACTAAGTTAGGTGGTGTTTTGCCTCTAACGTGCGTGATTAAATCACCTGCTCAAACACAAAAAGGGAGTTTATACTCCCTTTTTTAATGTCTGAAAAATGCTAATACCTCTCATATACTTGCCACTTAAAAATTATTGACACTTCAATGAGTTATTAATTAGTACTAGTGATTTTCATACTTGACAATACTACCGCTCTATCTAAATCTATTGCGTATTTCAATAAAAACGACCAAGGGAATGCGATCAGGATGGAGCAGCAAAAAAAAAGAAACGTTATTTTAATCACGGAGGGAAGTCTACAGTCATCTCTGTTGAAAGATGTATTGGAGACCAAACTCGGTATTAGTGTTGCTCTAATCACGCCAGATAATCTGATTCACGGAGTGTTACATGAATCTCTTGCATCAGCCATTATTGTTGATTGCAGCGTGATCACGGATGAAATTTTTCGCCGTTATGCGGAGTTTAAAGCGGCCAAGCAGAAAGACACGCTTGAAATCTTAATTAATTGTGAGCAATCCATATCGACAGAAGATCTCTTTGCTTGGCGTACTTTGGCCGGTATTTTCTATACCTCTGATGATATAAAAACGTTGCAAGTTGGTATTGGTAAGGTGCTTCAAGGAGATATGTGGTTCAGCCGTAAGTTTTCTCAGCAGTACATTACTTACCTTCGTCGACATTGCAAACCTATAAATAAGAATGTTTCCGCTATTCTGACCAAACGAGAGCAACAAATAATTACCTTTCTTTCCATGGGGGCGTCCAATCAACAAATCGCCGAACAATTATTTGTCAGCGAGAATACGGTAAAAACGCATTTACATAATATTTTCAAGAAGATTGATGTGAAAAATAGAGTTCAAGCACTTATTTGGGCAAAGGAAAATATTTCAGACAACTCGTTAACGGTGTAATGCTATTGCAATATTAGGTTGCCTAATTTAGTAAACTCTTAATAATTTCTGTGACCTGAATGTGTTAAAAGTGTTTCTTTTATGAGAAACACTTTTTTTGATTCTCTTTTTAATAACTTTAGAATTTAAAAAAGTAGCAAATAACTTTACTCTGTGAACTAGCACTTACATATCAAACTAAGTGCTGACGATTAACTACTAATTTAAGAATGTTAAGTCACTGAAAGTATGAGAAATATTATGGAACAGTATATGGAAAAGCCTGAAATCCTAATGCTCACTCAACAAAGTTTACAGAGTGAAAACTTTAAGGAAATGCTTTCTAAAAATACAGAAACTAAAATAACGATCATTGATACTAAAAACCCTAGCTATCATGAACTCATTCCGGAACGCTACTTTTTGCTTGTTGATTTTTCAGTTGAGATTCCTTCCGAAACTTTAGTTTATTTAAAAGATAGTAATAAAGTGCTAGGAACCATAATGCTTAATCTAGGTTATGACTTAGACACAGAAGAACTCGCTTCTTGGCCTCATGTAAAAGGTATATTTGGTCCAGGAGATTCAATGGACAAGGTTTGTCAGGGATTAAAAGCAATAATAAAAGGGGATAACTGGCTGTCTCGAAGATTACTTGATCAGCTAGTAAATTATTATCGAGGTAGAGAAGCAAATAACATTATCGAACCTGCTATTGAGGTTGAGCTTACTCGGCGTGAAGTTCAGGTTTTAAAAATGTTGAAAGAAGGTGGTTCAAATATGGAAATCGCTGATTCTTTATTTATCAGCGAGCATACTATTAAATCACATCTATACAATATTTTTAGAAAGTTAGAAGTAAAGAACCGTACGCAAGCTACAAGTTGGGCTAAGAGAAACCTGTAGTACTAGTATTAACTTGCTGTAATAAAAAGAAAATACTCTATAAAGTACTAAATTTTATATTTATTATTAAAATGTCAGTCTGAAATATCATCCCATATTCAAACTTATTCCTATTCAGTTGACTATTAGACTTCTCATGTCGTGACGAATCTAGTCAGACGTGGAACAGAAGGTCTATTCAATTAATAAGCTAAGAGGGAATAAAAATGAGCGCAAGTGACAATGACACGTATTTAGGCGATGCAGGTGTAAATAACCAATTTGCTGATTTCGATGGCGGCGATGATTTGTTTATCGGTTTTGGTGGTAATGACTCGTTTGTTGGCGGTGGCGGTAATGATTATGTGATCGGCGGCGACGGCGATGATCGCCTAACTGGTGGTGCTGGAGATGACATCCTTAGGGCTGGTACAGGAAACGACTACCTCGGCGGTGGTACCGGTAATGACTTGCTGTTGGGTTTGCTGGGCGACAATAAATTAAATGGTGGTGTCGGTGAAGATATTCTTGTTGCTGGTTCTGGTGACAACGTTTTAGTTGGCGGCAGCAATGGCGATAAGTTTGTGTTCACGGATAAGTTTGGTGGCCATGGCGAAGCCAAAGTTGTTGATTTCACCATTGGTGAAGACTCTTTGCACATCATTAGCGACTCTGTCACAGACTTTGGTGATTTAAGCTTTAGCTACGATGCAGTTGGGAATGCAGTGTTTACCGATGGGGCTGATCTAACAGTGAAACTTATTGGCGTGACTGAAACTGACATCAACACCTATGGTGCTGATCTGTTCGTAATCTAAACGACTGAAAATAACTCTGGATGGGAATTAGTTTGCGTGGCTCTGCCATGCTGAGGTGCACTAATCGGACACTCTAGAGCGATTTGAGGTTACCTTAAGCTAGGCGCTAGTATTTCTGGCGCCTACAATTTTCACGTTAAACGGAAGTAGTCGTGCAAAAAACGGTTTTCAAAGAAGTGAAACAAAAACTATGCACGCTTGCGGGCTTGCTGATCGTTTTTAGCCTTTTTATCAACTTATTGGTTCTCTCGATTCCGTTGTACATGCTTCAAGTGTACAACCGAGTGATATCCTCCTACTCAACCGATACTTTATTCTTGCTCACTGTCATCGTAATTGTCGCGCTGTTAACCATGTCCATCATCGACATTGCACGAGCACAAATGAGTAAATCTTTTGGTTATTGGATGGATACAAAACTCTCCGCTTTCATGCTCAAGCGCACGATTCAATATCAATCACATACCGGGAAGAGTTATACCTCGCAAACTCTGAGAGACATTCAGAACATCAAAAGCTTTTTGAGCAGTCAAGCACCTTACCCACTGTTGGATGCGCCCTGGACACCGCTGTTTATTTTATTTGTGTATTTATTGCACCCGATACTAGGTCACATCGCGTTACTTGGATCTATCGTATTGTTTAGCCTAGGTCTACTTAATGAGCTGATGACGCGTAAAACAATGCAAGAGAGCGAAGTCAGAGCGATTTCTCATATCAACAACGCTGAATTAGCCACGCAAAACTCCAATTCAATTCTCGCAATGGGGATGATGAATGCATTTTTAGAGAAGTGGCAGTCGCGCGTGAGTGAAGTGAATGTGCTTGAAGAGCGAGTTGCAGGTAAGTCCATCTACATGGCTAACTTTTCTAAGTTTGTGCGTGGATCACTACAGATATTTTTGCTGGGAGGTGGTGCATGGTTAGTAATCCAACATGAAATCACGGCAGGGGCGATGATCGCGAGCTCCATATTAATGAGTCGGGCATTATCGCCGATGGAGCAGGCGATAGGCACGTGGCGAAGCGCGATGTCTGCTAAAGGCGCCTATAAAAGGTTGAAAGAAATCGATGCGATCGTGCGCCAAGATGAATCAGATATGCCACTGCCTAAACCAAAAGGACACTATGAGCTTACCGGACTGGCCTATCGCCATCCTGGAGCAACCGAACCAGTGCTCTCATCGATCAGCTTATCGATTCCTTCGGGTGTTGCTGTTGGGGTGATTGGCCCTTCTGGTACGGGTAAATCGACGTTTGCTCGGCTGTTATTAGGTACGGTTAAGCCATTAGCGGGTAAAGTGACTCTTGATGGAATGGAAGTCTCCGTATGGGCATCTGAAGATCGCGGCGTGCATTTTGGGTATCTCGCTCAAGAGGTGGAGTTATTTCCTGGCACAATTCGAGAGAACATCGCGCGCTTTAAAGAAGAAGACCCGGCTAAAGTCATCAAGGCGGCGCAACTAGCAGGATGTCATGAATTAATACTCAAGAAAAACAAAGGCTATGATTGCATTATTGGTGAAAATGGCCGTGGTTTATCTGGGGGGGAAAGGCAGAGAATCGCTCTTGCAAGAGCCGTTTATGGCGACCCACCTATTGTGATTTTCGATGAAGCGAATGCCAACCTCGATGGTGAGGGAGAGGCTGCGTATCAACGTTTGATTGCCCATTTAAAAGCACAGAGTACAACGATTATCGTCATTGCCCACAATCCGAGTACGTTACGACAAATGGATAGGCTGTTGTATTTGGCTGACGGCCGAGTCAAGTTATACGGCGCTAAAGATGAAGTATTAAAACGTTTGATGGGCGAAGAAAGAACAGATATCCCAAGGGTAAGAAATGAGCAATCAACTGCCAACCGTTAATCAGAGTTCTACCGAGATCGTATATCGTTTTAGCCCCAAAGCGAGACTAAACTTTCGAAAACCAATTTTACTCGGTGTGGTGACCTTAAGTGTTTTTCTTGGAGGCCTTGGCTACTGGGCTGCAACAGCCAAATTAGAAAGTGCAGCGATTGCTTATGGTGATTTGTCAGTTCTCACTAAGCGACAAGAAATTCAGCATTTAGAAGGCGGTATTATTGAAAAGCTATATGTACAGGAAGGGGATTTAGTCGAAAAAGGTCAGTTATTAATTCAACTTTCTAAGCGTCAAGCTATGGCTAAGTTGGACTCGTTAAGTGGTCGTTTTATCCATACTCTAGCAAAGGAAAACCGTTTAAGTGCGGAGCTTGATGAGCTTCCAACGATTGTATGGTCTGATGATCTTGAAAGCATTCCCCGTGTCGATATCGTACAAGAAGCACAACTGGTTCAAAACAAGATCTTTGAAGCGAGAAAGCGATTCTTTGATAGTAAACTGAGTATCATTGAGCAGAGTATTTCTGGAGCAAATTTAGAGCTTGAAAACCTTCAGCAAACCAAAGTGATTGAGACGGAACGGCTCAACTTTATTGCTGAAGAAATAGACAGCAACCAAGCCTTGGTGCAAAAAGGTTTCTCGGGAAAATCTACTTTACTTCAACTCAAGCGCTTAGCAGCGGAGGTGAGAAGTACCTTAAGCCAGTTAGATAGGCAGTCGCTCACCGTTAGAAAAAGGTTAGATGAGAACCTAGCGCAAATTGAAGAGTTGAAGCTTGAAAGGCTGAATGAGATTGTCGAGGAACTACGAAATACCAAAACGGAAATTGTCGCAATTCGGGAAGAATATCGCTCCGCTCAAGATATTGTCGCAAGAACAACGATCAACGCACCTATTTCTGGTCGCGTAGTCAACATGCAAGTGTTTACCGAAAAAGGTGTGATTGGCTCGGGTGAAACGTTACTAGAACTGGTCCCGCAAGACGATAAGTTGTTAGTCGAGGCTCGTGTTAATCCTCAGGATATTGATTTAGTGAATCCAGGCCAGCAAGCGCATGTTCGTCTGACCGCTCTGAATGCACGGACGTTGGCACCTTTAGACGGTACTGTGCTGACGATTTCTGCCGATAAGCTCTCGCAAGAAAACCAAGAAGATTTTTATCTCGCTAGAATTGCAATTTCACCGGAAGATGTGACAAAACATCGTTTAACCTCAGGCATGAATGCCGAAGTGCTTATTTTATCTGAGCCACGAACGCCATTGAGCTACCTAATAAAGCCAATTACAGAAAGCATGAATCGCGCCTTCAGAGAGGAGTAATTTCAAAAAGACTTGAGTGAGCACGGACAACAGACAAAATAATTTGTTATCGTTAGCTGTTACTGGGCCGTATTTTTATTCGAGGGAGCCGTGGAATGGAGAAAGTGCAGTTAGTTGTCGATTTTCTTCTCACTCATAAATTGATTTTTACCGCACTGATCTTTGCGATTATGTGGTTAATTCGTCGTGCAATTTTATCGATGATTCGTGGTGATCACGCTTTTCTCTCAGAAGATCAGCGTAGTTGGATGTCCAGAACTAAAAATGGCACCTTTGCTGTTACATTACTGATTTTATTTATTTTATGGCAATCAGAAATTAACGAGTTTGCTCTGAGTGTAACGGCGATTGCCGTTGCCATTGTAGTGGCATCCAAAGAAATCATTTTGTGTTTTACGGGTTCGATTCAAAGAGCAAGTTCACGTTCTTTTCGCGTTGGGGACTGGATTGAGGTCGGGAAGTTATGCGGTGAAGTGATTGAGCACAATATGATGGCGACGGTGATTCAAGAGATCGACCTGCATCATGGGCAATATCATTACACCGGCAAAACAGCGACATTGCCTAATAGTATGTTCTTTACCTATCCAGTAAAGAACCTCAACTTCATGAAGCGGTACGTTTATCACAACTTTTCTGTAGTGGTGAAAGACTTCGTCAATTTGTATCCACTGCTACCGATTTTAACTGATAAAATTGAAGAACATTGCAGTTACTTTGCTGATGTTGCACATCGTTACAATGCGATGATTGAAAAACATGCCGGTGTTGACCTTCCTGGTTCTGAGCCACATATGCATATTTCTAGCAACATTAATGGTGAACAAATTCTGCACGTGATGATTTTCTGCCCAACCGATAAAGCGAACCACTTAGAGCACTTAATTCGTAAGGACTTTATGGAACTTTATGAGCAACGTTTTCCTGTAGTGCGAGAAGAATAGAGCATCGTACTTCGCCTTTAATTTCAAACCCCGCTATCAAAATAGCGGGGTTTGTTTTTCTTAGCGTATTTTTAGGCTGTAACAATATTCCCAACTTAGCTGAATTTACTCTTCAGCATTAAAAATAGGAAGTAAGTGCTGCCTATAATAGCGACCAACGTGCCAGCTGCGACCTGACTTGGATAAATAGCGATTTGTCCTAGCCAATCTGCCCACAACATTAGGGTTGCGCCAATTAAGGCACCGACACACAGTTGCTCTTTCACTTTTCTTGCTCCTAACATCATCGCCATATGGGGAGCGACCAAGCCAACAAAAGATATTGGACCAACTGTAGCCGTAGAAAAGGCGCATAACAAAGCAACGATGGTGAGCATAAGCGTATTGGCTACGGTAGGGTTAAGCCCTCGTGCATTTGAGAATTGTCGCCCGATGGAAATTAGTGTTAGCCAACGAGAAATCGAGAATACAGCGGCAAGCAGAACTATTATGGCCAAACATAACATCAGTGCGGTGTCGGCTGTGACTCGATAAATTGAACCAGTTAACCACAATAAAATTTTGTAACTGTCACCAGAACCTTGAGCTAGCGAAAATTGAACAAGAGCTTCTAGTAGTGCCGTTAGTGCGATGCCGGACAACACGAAGTTAGATGGATTAAAATGGCTTCGTTTACCGATAATCAGCAATAACATCAATACGGACATACTTCCGAAAAAAGCGATACCCCAGCTAAATGCGGAGAGAAGCGACCCAGCGATGACTCCTGTCGTAATAATGGCAAACGTGGCTCCGGAAGACACACCGAGAATATCGGGACTTGCCAGAGGGTTATAAACAATGCGTTGCAAAATGATTCCGGCAACGGATAGCGCAATACCGACAGAAAGTGCGGTTAACATTCGCGGCCAACGCAATTGCCATTGGAACTCACCTGGCACAGACCATTGAATTCCGTTTATACCATGGGTAACGAATGAGTAAGCTAGAATCCCAACCAGACTGAATAGCGCAATGCTGCATACCGCGCGTTTAGAAAGCGCCGTTTTTCCTTGGCTCATTGAAAGGTTAAGTTGATCGGTTGCCGTCAGCTTTTTACGAGTAAACCAAATTAAAGCGGGAGCGCCAATAGCTGCAGCCGCTACGCCGCTAGGAATGGTTTCCTCTAACCATAAGCTCAGCGAGATAGCGGCAGAGTCTGTGATGATTAGTAGCATTGCGCCCAAAAGCATGCTGCTGATCAATTCGTCGCGCGGTGTTCTTGCCCCCATCGCTCTGGCAATATTGGGTGTCAGTAATCCGATGAAGCTGATAATGCCAACTGCGGTGATTGAGGCAGATACTAGCCAAATACCCATCACCATTAACGCACCAAACGCGGGTAATACCGCTAAGCCTCGGGCTGCTGCGCCTTCTTGTCCTAGTTTCATTAAGGTCAGAATACGTGGTGCGACGATCAAAATTACGATTGCGATAGCGCAGCGAGGCAATAACCACTCAAACCAATCCCAGCTGTATTGAGAAAGGTCTCCGGCTCCCCACATAAAAATATTCTGTGCGAACTGGGCGTTTAAAATAATAATGGCTGTGGCGATAGAACCAAGCAAGATATTGATAACCATCCCCGAAACGACCAACGGCAAACCTGTCATATTACGCACGCCTGCAATTGATACGATCAGGCCAAACGCCACTAAAGCCCCCACCATTGCGGCTAATGCAGAGTAATCGGCTACCCAATCGACGAACCAAATGTTTACCACGACTAATGCAAGCCAAGCACCAGAAGAGGTGCCAAGAGTCAACGGCGAGGTGAGGTTATTCTGCGTTAATTGCTGCATTAAGCTGCCGGTGAGACCAAGCATGGCACCAACAAGCAGGGTCATACTTAACCTAGGAAGCTGCGCTTGCGTAAAGAATACGTCACGAAACTCGGTTGCTACCTCTGGTTTTGTTAATAATTGCCATTGTTCGAAAAGTGATAAATTAGTATCAATTTGTAGGCTAAAGACGCTAAGTAACGTAATCAGCGCCAGATAACCAATATAATGTTTCGTTCTCATTGTTCTGGTGCCAACTCTATTAGACTGTCGGTAATCGCTTCAGCGGTGTATTGCAAAGACATGGCACCGCCATACGCCCACACTGCTCTGACTGAATTTACCCGCTGCTTTTTCACAAACGGCATCGCTTGCCAAAGTGGCGACTCTTTCAGTTTTCGTTCTTCTGGGAAAGGTTGTACGTAGAGAACGTAGCTGTTTTGAAGGCTCTGAAGCCGATTGATTCGATCTTGCTTTACTCCCCACGCACGTGGGGCCTCTTTAATTGGAGCCTGTAATCCCAGTTTTCTAACCACGTAGTCAGTGGTGGAGTTTTCGGTTGCAAGTAATACAGTATTCGGGGTTGAAAATCGCATCACAAGAACGCTGAGTGGAGCAGAGTAATAGTGGCGAATTCGCTGGCGCATCTGCGCAAATGAAGCATCTAATTCTGCCAGTTTCTGTTCAGCAAGTGCCTCTTTATTGAATAGCTTGCTGAGCGTACGAAAGTGACGAATGGCCGTTTCAGCTGCGGCCTCATTTTCAGAAAAATTAGGTAAATAGATTACCGGAGCAATTTGTTTGAGTAACGGAATCAAGTCTTGCTGTGGAGACGCAGCAAGGATGACATCTGGTTTCAAACTGGCTATTTTTTCTAAGTTGGGTTCTGCTCGGGTTCCAATATCTTCAATTGACTCTGGTGCAGTTGGATTGACGACCCATTGGCGGTAGCCTGGTAAATTTGGGGCTGCGATTGGTTCTACGTTTAGCGCCAAAACTTGTTCTAAGATGTCCCAGTTTAAGGCTACAACGCGTTGAGGCGCTTGCTCAAAACTATGCTCGCCATATTCATCGGTAACGGTGATGACTGCATGTGCATTGGTCATAAAAAATGCGAGGAGAAAAGCAGATTGTGTAACCACAGTACGTAAACGAGCTATTATGCGCATACAACAGCCACCTTTTGGCTCGCTAATGTGTTAGCCGGGCTTGGGTGTTCAATCAGCTTAATTGGTGACTCATATAGTTTAGAAAGGCGTGCCTCGTCTAACAACATGTCGGCGTTGCCTTCAAAGGCAATCTTACCTTTTTTGAGCGCAACAATGTGGGTGGCGTAGCGCAGTGCTAAGTTCAGATCGTGCAGGATCACGATAATGCCTACATTCTCGGTTCGATTCAGTTCTGCCAGCAGCGCCATTAGTTGAAACTGATGGTGAACATCGAGCGCCGAGGTTGGCTCATCGAGAATTAAAATTGGCGATTGTTGAGCCAGTAGCATAGACACCCAAGCACGTTGGCGCTCGCCGCCCGATAAGTCATCCGCCAAAGCTTGAGCAAAAGGTGTAACCCCTGTTCGTTCCATAGCCTGCGTGATGATCTGTTTGTCTTCAGCTTTCCAACGACCAAGTGCCCCACGCCACGGAAAGCGACCTAAGCGCACTAGCTCTTCTACCGTTAAACCAGCCGAAGAGGGCAGCTTTTGTGGCAAATAGGCGATCTGTTTTGCCAACTCTTTGGTTTTGAGTGATGAAAGGGAAGTATCGTTTAGTGTTACCGTGCCTTTATCTGGTGGCATTTGACCAGAAAGCAGGTTCACCAGTGTCGACTTACCTGAACCGTTATGGCCTAAAACGACCGTTAGCTCATTTGTTGGGATGTTAAGTTGTTCGATGCCGAGGATCTGACGTCCACCTCGCACGATCTCAATATTAGACAGTTGAAACATGGATGGCTCTTAGGAGAAAACTCCCCTCAATAGAGGGGAGTAGAAGTACAATTACCAGCGGTAGTTTGCGTTTAGCATAACAGAGCGAGACTGGCCGTAGTAACACCAGTAATCGCAACCTGAAACAAACTCTTTATCTAGGATGTTGTTCACGTTTAGCTGTGCTTGCCACTGTGAAGTGATGTCGTAAGTGACTGACGCATCCCAAAGAGTGACAGAAGGAACCGTTAGGTTCGAGCTCTTAGGGTTATCTTTTGACTCACCTACGTAGCGCACACCAGTACCGATATTGAGGCCTGGAATCAGGCTGTAGGCGCTGTAGTCTACCCATGCAGACGCTTGATGCTCAGGAATAAGTGCGGCTTGTTTTTTACCTTGGCCAAAGCTCTCATCTGTTTTCGCTTTAGTGTAGGTGTAGCTTGCCATCAGTTTTAGATCGTCGGTTAGCTGCGCCGTGCTTTCTAGCTCAATACCTTGAGATGTCACTTCACCTGTTTGTGTCGCAATCCATGTTGATGGGTTAGTGACCAACGCGTTCTTTTGCGTGATGTCGAACCATGCAAGGTTGATAAAGCCATCCATAAAGCTTGGCTCATACTTTACACCCACTTCTACTTGCTCGCCTTCCAGCGGTTTGTAAAGTTCATTGGTTGCCGCATCAATAGTACTGATCACTTCAAACGACTGAGAGTAGTTTGCGTAAGGTGACAGGCCATTGTTTGCAAGGTACATCACACCCGCACTTAGAGAGAGCTGACCATCATCACGAGATTCACTTTGATCAACGGTAGCGCCTTTGCCAGAGTTTTCTGTTTTCACCCAGTCGTAACGAGCACCTATGTTACCAATCCACTGTTCATGCAGTTTCAATTGGTATTGTGAATAGAGACTTGCTTGAGATTTCTCAATCTCACGTTTCACGTTGTTGGCAGGATCAAGAGGGGTGAAGTTGCCGTAAACTGGGTTCCACGGGTTGATAGTGCCAAATGCATAGTTGTCTTGCTCGTCGCCATCGGTTTTGTGGAATTGCAGATCCATACCGATAAGCACTGTGTGCTCTGCGTTGTTTGTCATCCAGTTGCCGACAGCATTGTTATCGAACGTGATGCTCTGGTTTTTTCCGTCACGGAATACGATGCCTTGCGTTAACTCTTCTTTCGCTGGATCGTTGTTTGAGAACGCGTAAGAGCTGCGCAAGTACAACTCATTCGAACCGTAGTTGAGGTTTTGCGAGAGTGACCACGTGTCATTGATGTCGTGCTCTAGTAAGTAACCTAGAGAAAACTGCGTGCGTTCGTATTTATCGTAGTTTGGCTGACCAAGGTTAGTCGAAGGATCGATTTTGCCAAAGTTAGAACCAATCAGAGTACCTGCTGCCGGGAAGAATGGGTTAGTTGGTACACCGTCATCATGAAGGTAAGTTGCCAAAACGGTCAGCATTGTACGGTCAGAAATGTCGAACTCGACACTTGGCGCTAGGTAGAAACGCTCGTTATTTGTGCCGTCCAGTTCACCATCTTGGCTTGTCATCAAGCCAACCAAACGATAGCGCACAGTGCCTGCGTCGTTTGCTTCGTCAGCAATGTCAAAACCTACGGATTGGTGTTGGTTGTTGCCAACTTCGACTTTTACTTCGCCTTGAGGCGTAAACGTTGGTTTTTTCTGAACAGCATTCACGATACCGCCTGGTGCCGATTCACCAAACAGAATAGCCGATGGACCTTTAACGACTTCTACACTTTCTAGGCCGTAAGGTTCGACCAACCATGTGTAGTAACCATCGCGGAATAGGCGGTTGCCGTTTAGGTAAGTCGCTGCATCAAATCCACGAACTTTGAACCAATCAGTGTCGTTGTCTGCGCCATAAGGCTGAGCGGTTACACCAGACGTGTAGCGTAATGCTTCATCTAGCTTTTTCGGTGCACGAACACGAAGTTCATCTTCAGAAATGATAGATACGCTGCGCGGCGTTTCTGCTGCCGGGGTTTCTACTTTAAGTGCTTGCGCGGTGACCGTTATGGTCTCCATGGCAATCACGTCATCTTGTACGACGTCTTCTTGAGCTTGTGCTGTGAATGCAACCACTGCTGTAGGTGCTAAAGCACAAACCAACGCGTTGCGGATAGCGATGGTCAGTGAGTTATTCTTTTGCATAAATCTATTCCCGATAATTATGATTAACGCTAAGCTTAATTGTAATTATTATCATTTGAGCTTTTGTTTCGGTATTTTACTGACTTTTGTATCAAAAGATAGTAAAACGTTCGCAAATTCATTCGCGGTACCTAAAGTCATTGTTATGTTCAATTGGTTTGAAAAGCTGACCCAACCCTTTCCCCAGATGGAAACCGAAAAGCCACCGAAGACGCTATTTGGCTTTTGTCGTTTTTACACTCGTGGCTTTGAAGCCCCTTTACTCGTTATGGCTGTGTTCAGTGCGCTTATTGCCATTACTGAGGTGACGCTGTTGCGTTATATGGGCGAGCTCGTCGATATTCTCTCTAATCAAGATCGCGCAACATTCTGGCAAGACCAGGGTGATCGCATGCTAATGATGCTGTTCTTAGTGGCGGTTGTGATGCCAGCTCTCGGTTTTGTCCACTCAATGGTGATGCACCAAACGTTATTGGGTAACTACCCGATGTCTATCCGTTGGTTGATTCACCGTTACTTGCTAAAACAAGCGGTTGGATTTTTCCAGCGTGACTTTGCAGGCCGAGTTGCGACCAAAGTGATGCAAAGTGCGTTAGCGGTACGAGAAACGGTCATGAAGCTGGTGGATGTACTGGTTTATATCAGCGTTTATTTTCTTTCGATGCTTTGGATGATGGGCGAAGCCGATGGTTTGCTAATGCTACCTATTGTGATTTGGATAGGAATGTACGCGGTTATCCAGTTCTACTTTATCCCTAAAATGAAACAAGTAGCGACAGAGCAAGCGGATGCTCGTTCTGTAATGACTGGGCGCATTGTCGATTCTTACACCAACATATCTACCGTAAAGCTATTCGCGCACTCGCAACGAGAGTTGGAATACGCAGAAAGCAGCATGAAGCAATTTTTGGTGACGGTTTACCGCCAAATGCGCATGGTGACTTGTTTACTGTTTAGTGTGGATGCCATCAACTATTTGCTGCTGATGTCTATTAGTGCCATTTCGGTTTATCTATGGCTAGATCACGCTGTAACAATTGGTGCTATTGCGATTGCCATCAGTATTGCATTGCGCGTACAAGGTATGTCGAAGTGGATCATGTGGGAAGTTAGCGCACTGTTTGAAAACATCGGTACAGTAGTAGACGGTATTAATACGATTTCAAACGATGTTGAAGTGAAAGACGTACCAAATGCTAAGCCTTTGCAAATCTCCCAAGGTGAGATCTGCTTTGATCACGTAGGTTTTAACTACAGTGACGAGAAGGCGGTATTTGAGAACTTGAACCTGACTATCAAACCGGGCGAAAAAGTCGGCATTGTCGGTCGTTCTGGGGCAGGTAAATCCACGTTGGTCAACTTGTTGCTGCGTTTTTACGACGTAAATACCGGTAAGATTTGTATTGATGGACAGGACATTTCTCAAGTCGAACAAGAGTCGCTTCGCCAACACATCGGTATGATCACGCAAGACACCTCTTTGCTGCATCGTTCAATTAAAGAGAACATTCTTTACGGTGATCCAGATGCTTCAATGGATGCCGTTATCGCAGCTGCTGAGAAAGCACATGCTCATGATTTCATTCAATCTCTACGAGACGAGCAAGGTAACGTTGGCTATGACGTTGAAGTGGGTGAACGCGGTGTGAAGCTGTCTGGTGGTCAGCGTCAACGTGTGGCGATTGCTCGCGTTCTGCTGAAAAACGCGCCAATTTTGATCATGGATGAAGCAACGTCTGCACTTGATTCAGAAGTAGAATCGGCAATTCAAGAAAACCTTGAAGTTCTGATGGAAGGAAAAACAGTGATTGCGATTGCTCACCGTTTATCAACGATTGCCGCGATGGATCGTTTGATTGTAATGGATGACGGCAAAATCATTGAGCAAGGCTCGCATTACGAGCTGCTGCAATTGGGTGGTGTTTACGCTCAGTTGTGGAAGCATCAAACCGGCGGATTTTTGTCTGAGCAAGGTGATGCTCAACTGCAAGTCATCTAATATGACGCTACACGAAAGAGGAGCAAATGCTCCTCTTTTTTGTGTCTGTCGTTTATACCGAGTAAGTAGGCGTTAATGGGCAACGTTAACTTGTGATTATTCATTGAGTTAGGCCAACTTAATGATGATTATGTTTATAACTCACTGTCGTTATTGAATTTTTTACGCTTTTTTTACGCGAACTCCGAATGGGCTTTTGCTAAAGTTTTCTACATCGAATTTTGGTTGATGTATTTTATGTTTGTTCAATGGCGAGATAACACCTTTCTCTTTTCTACTACCGTGATTGTTGGTGCGGTTGTCGTCTCATGGCTGTTAGACCAACTGTTTGGCTCTACAGCCGCAGTCCTGCTGATTTTACAGTTAGCGGTCGTGGTAGTGGCGTTTCAATGCAACTCGCGATTCGCTTATGCGGCGGCGGTGATCGAAGCGTTGAGCTTCAACTTCTTTTTCACGACGCCTCGTTACTCTTTGCAGATGTTTCGTCCGGAAGACATTTTTAATTTAGTCGTGTTTATGGTGGTGGCTTTTATCACCAGCACCTTTGCGGATCTTTATCGTCGGCAGCAGGGAGAGTTAAAACAAACCAAGCTGCAAAACAGCATCCTGCTATCGGTGTCCCATGACCTACGCACGCCGCTAGCAACCATTATTGGAACACTGACCACACTCAACGAGTACATGCCCAAGCTCAATGACTTAGAGCGTAAAGAATTGCTCGACAGTGCGACTTCAGAAAGCCATCGCTTGCATCAATATATCGAGAACCTCTTACAGGCGACTAAGCTCCAACACGGCACATTAAAAATTACCAAAAAAGATGAGCTGATTGCAGATATTGTGCGGGATGCGGTTTCTCGTTTGCCGAATTACACCGAGAAAGTTTCCATGAATATGGATGATTCCGTTGGTTATTTATCAGTAAGTCGTTCGCTCATCGAACAAGCGATTTTTAATGTGCTGGATAATGCCATGCGATTTTCGCCAGAGAATGAATCTGTTGAGGTTTCACTTTCTAAGCAGGGTTCGTCGTGCGTGATTGATGTTCGGGACATGGGGATTGGCATCAAAGCTGAAGATGCGGAAAAAATATTCAACCTTTTCTATTCCGGCGCGAACAACAAATCGGCCGATTCAGGCACCGGAATGGGACTCGCGGTTGCCAAAGGCATCATCACCGCACACCAAGGATATATTCAATCTATGCCAGTATCAGAAGGGACGCTGATCCGCATTCGACTTCCACTCAATCAAGGAGCAGAGCAGGCGTGAGTTACAAAGTTTTAGTCGTGGACGATGAGCCTCGCATTCATACCTTTATTCGAATTTCGCTGTCTGCTGAAGGGTTTGATTACATTGGCGCGAGTACCATTGCAGAAGCCAAAGCGTGTTTCGAAGCGTATTCGCCGCACGTCATTCTGCTAGATTTAGGCTTGCCCGACGGCGATGGGGCGGAGTTTCTCACTACGCTTCGTCAGACGTATAAAACGCCAGTGCTAGTGCTGACAGCTCGCGATCAAGAAGAGGAAAAAATCCGCCTTTTAGAAGCAGGCGCGAATGATTACTTGAGCAAGCCTTTTGGCGTAAAAGAGCTCATCGCGCGCATCAAAGTGCTGGTTCGAGATTTGGTGGATGAGCAAACCGTCGCTGATGAGCTGGTGGCTGGCCGAGTCAAAATCATCAAAAGTACTCACCAATTTTGGTTGGATCAGAGGGAAATTCCACTCACCAAGAAAGAGTTTTCTTTCATTGAACAGTTGATTCTCAAGCCGGGAAAACTCATTGAGCAAACTCATTTGCTAGCGGTGATTTGGGGAAAAAGTCATGTCGAAGATACTCACTACTTACGTGTGTTAGTGAGTCAACTACGCAAAAAACTGAACGATAGTGCTGACGAACAGCGGCTATTAAAAACCGAGCCGGGGTTGGGTTATCGTTTAGTGCTAGAGGCGTCCAAGCACCACTAAATTCCAAATTTAATCAACGTTAATGCCAAGGTTTAGTGCTGGTTATCGGCACTCGAACAGGATTCGTGTTGCCTATTTTCCGTGACGGAAAATCAGTCTAACCCTTGACGCATTAGCATTTTCTATACATAAAACACAGTTAGGTATTGATATGGCTCACTTTACAGTAATTGGTCTAGGGCGATTTGGCGTTGCCGCCAGCTTAGAACTTATTCATCTTGGACACACCGTAACGGGGGTGGATAGCGACCCGAAAATCGTCGAAAAATACGTCGAAGAGTTAACGCAAGCGGTCATATGTGACGCAACAGACGAAGGTGCACTCAGAGAGTTAGCGTTAGCGAACAGTGATGTGGTGTTGGTGGCGATTGGCGAAGACATGCAAGCCAGTTTGTTGTGTACGCTGGCGCTGAAAAATCTGGGTGTGAAATCTATTTGGGTCAAAGCGAGCACCAAAGCACACCACACCATCGTGTCTAAGCTTGGTGTACAACGCATTATTCATCCGGAAGAGGAGATGGGCGTAAGAGTCGCGCAGGCACTCAACTATCCGATGGTGAACAACTATTTGGAAATGGGGCATGGTTTGTATGTGGTGGAAATCCACGTTAAATCCAATCTGCACGATACGCCGCTTTCTAAGTTGATCAGCCGAGGCAGTTACAACATTCAGCCTATCTTGGTGAAGCGCGAAGAAGCCGTCTACACCAATATCAATGATGAGTTTGTGCTTAATGAGTTCGACACGCTGTTGCTTTGCGGTAGTCGCGCTGAGCTGAAATACGTCGCTCCAAGGTTGGTGTAACATGGTTTTGTGGCATCCCTCTGTTATCCCAATCGAGCGAAAACCCAAAGCGGGCAAAAAATTGTTGGGCGCACCGCCATTAATACTTAGCCTCAGCTTTGCGTGCTTGATCATGCTCGGCACGGTCTTACTCAAACTGCCGATTGCCACCACAGAGCCCATCACTTGGATTCAAAGCCTGTTTACAGCAACATCGGCCATTACGGTGACGGGATTAGTTGTGGTGGACACGGGCACGGCGTTTACGCCTTTTGGGCAAGTGGTTATTGCTTTCCTGATTCAATGTGGTGGCCTAGGTTTGATGACGTTTGCTATCGTGACCTTGCTGGCTCTGGGCGGAAAAATTGGCTTTTTGGAGCGAGCAGTCGCGAGAGAGGCGTTCAACCAGACTGATTCATCGACACTCATTGCCACTGCTAAATCTGTATTGATGTTCGCTCTGCTCGTTGAACTTATTGGTTTCACTATTTTGAGCGTTTATTGGAGTGAAGAGCTGGGCTGGGAAACCAGTTTGTTCCATGGTTTCTTCTACACCATCAGTGCGTTTAACAATGCAGGTTTTGCGTTGAGTGCCGATAGCTTAATGCCTTACGTGGACGACCCGGTCGTTAACTTCACCATTACCAGTTTGTTCATTATTGGTGGTTTAGGCTTCTCGGTTTGGATTGACTTAAAACGCAATCGCCGTTGGCATCGACTCACCGTTTACAGTCGAATGATGATCTTAGGCACGATGATCATTAACGTGGTGGCACTTATCGCGATTTATCTGATTGAATATGACAACCCCAACACGCTTGCCCCGTTGAGCGAAGCAGGGAAATGGTGGGCATCGTGGTTTCAAGCGGTGACGCCAAGAACGGCAGGGTTCAACACTTTAGCTATCGATCAGTTGGAAGATGCCACAACGGCGATCATTCTGGTGTTGATGTTTATCGGCGGTGGATCATTGAGTACGGCAAGTGGCATTAAAGTTGTGACATTTATAGTGTTAGTCTTGGCGACTTACAGCTATTTGCGTCGCGATGAAGCAACCTATGCCTTTCAACGCGAGATTCCCAAAGAGACCATCAGCAAGGCATTGGCGCTGACTCTGATCTCGGTGGGGGTGACTTGGTTTGCCATATTCACGCTGTTACTGACAGAGAAAGCGTCTATGTTAGACATTATGTTCGAAGCGGTCTCGGCACTGGGTACGGTTGGGTTATCGCGAGGCTTAACGGGCAGTTTGTCCGAACCGGGTGAGTTAGTGATCATCTTCATGATGTTTATGGGACGATTAGGCCCCCTTACTTTGGCGTACTTCTTAGCCAGTCCAAGAAAGAAAAAAGCGCGTTACGCGAGCACTAAACTGGCAATAGGGTAAATGGGCTAACTCGTACAAAGTGAGCAAAAGGCTAGACAAAAGAGGAGTAACTGCTCCTCTTTTTGTGCTCGTTGTAGCCACGAAACTGTATACGGCAGTCTCTCTCACAACAATTTATGATTCATCTCTATTTTTTATCATTTATAAATTGTCGTTTTTGAGGTGTTGTCCAGAATGGCATTATCCACGTGCAACATAAGATTGCCGGGAATAAAAATAATTACAATACTGCCTTACTGGAAGATACATGAAAATCAAACCCCTCCCACCTTTAAATAGCCTCGTTGCGTTTGAAGCGTCGGCGCGGCACTTGAGTTTTACGTTAGCCGCTGACGAGCTAAACGTGACCCAAGGTGCTATCAGTCGCCAAATTAGACAATTAGAAGAATACTTAGGCAAGGCTATGTTCACGCGAGCCAATCGAAGCATTAATTTAACGCCTACAGGTCTTCAATATTATCAAGCTGTCAGCCAATCTTTGCTCGATATTGCTCAAATCACGGGTGAAGTGAAGAAGTGGCAGGGCGAACAAAAGATCACGGTTGCGACGACAAATGCAATGGCAGCCTTGTGGTTGTTGCCTAAGGTTGCTCAATTTCAAAATGAACATGATGACATCGATATAAGAATATTGGCCTCAGATAATGTGTTGGACTTACGCCGATTAGATTGCGATCTCGCCTTGTTTTATTGTCGCACTCCACCTGCGGAAATGGATGTGACAACGCTATTTTCAGAAGAAGTATTCCCTGTGTGTAGCCCGCTTTATTTAGAGAAAATCGGCCAGCCTAGTGAGCCAGAAGAAATCTTCAATAAAACGTTACTCTATCTGGAGGAGTCTCAAAGAGATTGGGTGAATTGGGAGCAGTGGTTTGCGAGTGTAGGATTGCCAAATATTTCGCCTCGTAATCGCATGAACATCAATAACTATCCAATGCTGTTACAAGCGGCAATTAATGGTCAGGGCATCGCGTTAGCCTGGGGATCATTAGTGGACGACTATTTACAAAGCGGTGCTTTAGTTAGGCCAGTCGAACACGTGCTTTCAACACCTTCCAATTTCTCTATGCTTGAACCTAAAAATAGAGGTTTAATCCCAGCAAGCGTCAAGCGTTTTAGAGAGTGGCTTTTGCAACAGTTGCCAGATGAGGTGGGTGATCGAGGTTTAGCCTAAATCAATAAGCAGAGAAAATAACAGAGTTTGGTCATGTTAAAAAAGCGGGAGTACCAGTTCCCGCTTTGTTTTAATTGATTGTGCCGTCCTAAATAAGGTTGACACTTTCCACCCCCAAAATTGGAGAGTGTTATGAAATCAACAACTAAAAGAACT
>NZ_JAWOQO010000040.1:0-6037 GCF_033337345.1 Vibrio sp. YT-18
ATGCGTTGATTTCAGTGATTAAGGTGGTATGCAGCGGCTTTGGTATTGCGTTGTTCACCCCTTAGCAGGGCGTTATGTGACTAAAGGAGGTTAATTTGAATATTGGGAAACTAAGTAAAGAACAGTTGATAGAGTTAGCGAACAGGTTTCTAGATGCTGAAAGTGAAGAAGAAAGCTCTTACTTGTACGACGAGTTTAATAAGCAATTCAGTCATCCTGATGCTGCAAACTTGTTTTTCTACCCTGAAAACTATAATGCTAGAAAAATGAGTTTGTCGGATTATGCTCCTACAGTCGAGGAAGTAATAGAAATCGCACTACAACATAAACCAATTCAGCTTTAGATTCGTTTAAGTTCAGCTTGAAATCCACACATCACATAACAAACAATTTAAGAGGGATTCACAACGCTCGGCATTTTTGCTTCTACTTCAAATTTAGTGTTTATGGCACAATGCTTTAGGTTTGGGTGGCGGCGCTGTTCACCCCTTAATTGGGCGTTATATGCCCGGGTGAAACAAGCTACCCGAGCGGTATATTAGTTGTATAGCTCAAGTACCCAGTCGGCTATAATTATACTCTTTTTGATATTGTCCATATTAAAATCACTTTTCACAGTGCAGTCATATTTGGTCTTTGCTTCGTCAATGAGCTCAAGAACTTCTTTTGGCAAGTTTCCATTCAGATCTGTTGTTTCCTCTCTAGCACTTCCTCCATGAGAGCCCTTAACATGTCTATTCTGAGTGACAATCAAAATATCCGAGTTATCTTTTGACTTGAGAGTAAAGGTTGATATGAATCTTGCGCTTTCAATATGTCGCCCATTTGAATATAGCGAGTAAGCATCCCATTTTCCGTTTTGATCAATTGTGAAAGTAGTATAACAATACCACTTATTTGATCCGCCACTTCTTTCAATTGTAGCCTTCCAATCAATAGCGCTAACAGGAAAAACAAAGAGTAGGGTTAGTAAACAAAGTAAAGGTGTATTTCGCATGCTAGCCTCCTTAGCTTAGACTCAAAATAATAGAACAGTATCAAGGAGTGGCTTAGGGGAGGGGCTGTTTATCAACCTATTTTCATCATTCTGTTTTAACGGTTAGTCATTTAGATTTATTAAATAAAATGAAGATGCAGTCTTTAGTTAAGCTATTAGTAAACGCATATAACAAATTGTTCAAGAGTGATTCGGCACGCGTGGCATTTTTACTATGCGTTGGTTTTAGTGATTAACGTGTTTGCGTAAGCTTAGGTATTGCGTGCCTCACACCTTAACAAGGCGTTAGGTTAATGGAGATAATAATTGAATAAATGGTATGAAGATGATGATAAAGTTAAATCATTGTTTGACGGAATTCGAAACTACATATATTGCGGAGTAATTCTCTATGTTGGTGTTTGGACTGTAATCCGTCCTGCTGGAAATTTATTTATAGATACACTCGGAATACTGTTTAGTTGCTTGGCTATTTACTTGTTTTGGGTGAATACAAAAATAATGGAAAGGAAACTTTTTCAACAGCCTAGAGGCTCTTTGAAAGGGACTATAGTAATTAGCCTGATCTCAACGTTGTTTCTTCTTTTAGGTTTTAGTCTTTTAGTTCAACAACTCACGGTATTAAACTACAGCGACTTCTTTCCTCCGGTTAACGAAAACAGTTAAGGTTAGAAATGAGCGTGCGTTGAGAAATTAACCTAACAAACTGTTCAAGAGGGATTCGCAACGCGTGGCATTTTCACTATGCGTTGGTTTAAGTGATTAAGGTGGTATGCGGCTACTTCGGTATTGCGTTGCTCACCCCTTAACAGGGCGTTATGCAAATGGAGAAAATATGCAACGACAGATGAATCGTGATGAAGTGGCTTATTTCTATCAAAGCGTAGGTGAAGCTATCTGGCATATGCAATATGTAGAGCAAACTTTAGGGCAAATGTTATTGATAATGGGCAGAGGTCTCAAACCGAAAAGTTTGCACCCAGAAGAAGCTGAAAAAAAGTTGCAGTCGGTTCAGAAAAAAAAACTCTTGGACCTATCATCAATGAAGTCATTAAAAAGAGTATTTTACCAACTGAACTTGAAGCTAGGTTGGAAAAATTTAACTCAGAACGACGTTGGCTCGTACACAAATCAGTAATTGAAAACTCTGATGACCTATATAACACTCAAGGGCGCATAAACGTTTTTCAAAGAATTGATGCTTTTACAAGGGAAGCAATTCAACTTAACAAAGACTTATTAGTCCCTCTGGATCAGTTTATCGTTAGTATTGGGCTTGACCCAGCTGAGTTTGCGGAAAAAGCAGAGAAAGAAATGCGCGTGTTGAAAGGATTTGCATAACAAAGCATTTAAGAGTGATTCCCAACGCTGGCATTTTTCATTCCATCGTTGGGTTTTGTGTTTATGGTGGTATGGTTAGGTTTAGTGGTAGCGTTGCTCACACCTTAATGCGGCGTTATGTACCTAAGGGGTAACTGGAATTATGAGTGATTTTGTTCGTAAGGTTGGTGAAAACTGGAGTCAGATTGGTGCTGGCGCTAGTATAAAACGTCAATCAGCTGGTGCGACGAATCATGTTTTTCGTATCCAATCCTCAGAGACTTATTATCTTAGAAAATATAGTGTTCGCAATGTTGCTAAGATCAAGTTAGAACATGAGCTGCTGAGAAAGTTATCGCAAAATTTGAATACTATAATTGCCCCTGTTTTGACGCGCGATCACCACTCCTTTTGTAAAATAGGTGATGAGTTTTATGCTCTATTTCCTGAAGCAAAAGGAACGTTAATCGAAAAAAGTGCTCTGTCTGCGTTTCATGCTTTTCAGTTGGGAAAAGCCCTTGCTGACCTGCATGTTCAACTCGCTTCCGAGGTTGGAAACGACTTTCCAACAATTGAGCTTTCTTGGGATAAAAGTGCTTGGGTCGATAGACTACAAAAAATAGTCGCAGCTATTGAAACAAATAGTGAATTTGATATGAATAACTCGGTGCTACGAAGAGTAAAACAACAGCGTGATTATCTAGCTAGCTCAGAAGCTACGCACTCATATACCCCGTTAACAAGCAGGCAATTAATCCACGGCGACTTTCATCATTTCAATGTCTTTTTTGATTCTAATTGCACAGTAAGCGATGTGATCGACTGGGATTTAGTGCAAAACATGCCTCCTGGTTATGAGTTGGCGAGAGCATGCATGTATATGTTCGATTTGGAGCTTCATAGGTCATTAGCTTTATTAAAAGGCTATCTGTCTGTCAAGCCTCTATCCCGATTAGAGCTTAACGATGGAGCAAAGGCGTGGGCTGTTTACGCCGACCACTATGTGTGGGCTTTGGAGGAAGTATTTTTAAAAAATAATACAGCAGCACAGAAGTTCATACCTCAAAGGGACTTTATCCCTTTTATGGAGCAATGGCTCCAAATTGAAAGTGCCTTGTTTTGAGGCGGCACATAACAATCTGTTTAAGAGTGATTCGCAACGCGTGGCATTTTTACTATGCGTTGGTTTTAGTGTTTAAGGTGGTATGCGGTAGCATCGGTATTACGTTGCTCACACCTTAACAGGGCGTTATGCCACCAGACTGGTTGTTAGACTTATCCACTCAAAAAAGTACTAGTCGTAAGCAGTATGTAAAGCGAAGATATTAAACAATAGATAACTGTCGACTTAGTGAACGAAAATGCTTTGCCTAATAAATCCCCACGTTCTAGGTTGTTGTCTCTTCGTTTGTCACAAATATCTGAATAAAATTCCGCATAATATTTATATACATCGATCGCTTTTTTATCGGGTTTGTCAAAGTGGTGAAAGTGCTTGAAACTTGCTACAGGGTTGTATTCGAGTTTAGCCCACATGACAGATGTCGATTTACTAATACTGGTTAAAAGCATAGCTGCTCCAATGATCAATAGGAGCATTGAAATATTTGTCGAAGAGCTGTTAATTAATATTGGCGAAGATTTCTCATGACCTTCTTTGATAAACCATATAATCAATGCTAGGTACACAGAAGATATTGCAAGTAGAAAAGCAAGAATTTTGTTTGCTTTATCTTCGATCTTCACGGCTTTTTGCTTTTCATGCTCAAAAGTTTTAGTGAACATCTCACAGCACACTTTGTACTTGTCTTCTTCTTCAGAGTTTAAATTATTGGCAATCAGAGTTAGGTTGTTGTTAATGCTTTGTAGTTGATTATTTAGCTTTGATTTATTGCTCGTTTTTGCTTTAGGCATGGATAGTAGCTTGTGATTACTAGGTGATGCTATTATCTGATTTTGGAGTCCAGAAGACAATAAAATCGCGGCATAACAAACAATTTAAGAGTGATTCAGCACGCGTGGCATTTTCGGTATGCGGTGATTTCGGTGTTTAAGTGCAATGCGGAGGCATAGTCATTGCGTGCTTCACACCTTAATTGGGCGTTATGTTTCCGAGGTTATAGTTTGAATAGGAGTTATTTCAATGAGTTCAGTGAAAACCAGTCACAGTGTTGATGATCTAATAACTGAGTTTGATAGGTTAATTTTAAACTTCGAGCAGTGGCTTAAGAAAATTAGACCTCGTACAAATGTAATGAATACTAGGTTTGGCCATCTTCGTCGTGAACTAGATAAATTTTTTGATCTAGAGCCTATAGAAATGGCAAAACTTTCTGAGATTATACTCAAGCTTAATCAATTGAATGTAATTTTCGATAACGGAATTGACTTTAATGAAGAAGACATATTGAGATTCATTGAAGGAAGGTACGATTTAGCTAGCGATGATAAAGAAAAATATCATGATTTTGTTTTTGAATTCCTAATGGGGGTTAGGTTTGTTCTAGCCACTCTTGATAGTGATAAAGTTAGTTTGTCAGGTCAAGGGGATGTAACAATTAATGATAGCATTGCAATCGAATGTAAAAACATTAGAAGCCTTAATAATTTGGTTAAAAATGTTGATAAAGCTAAAAGTCAGGTTGAGAAAAGAGTTGCCCAAAATGAAGTTAACTTTGGATTCATTGCTTTAGATATTTCAAATATCTTTCCGATGGAAAAAGTTCAAAGTTACCTTCAAAACATGTTTGAAGAATTTGCCGAAAACCACGATAAACTAAAGAAGTTTCAGCAATTCGACCAAAGTGTGGTCGATAGTGTTTTGGACGATATCAATTTTCAACAATTAGTTCAGAGCTATATTATGCACCAAGCAGAAACATCTCTCTATAGTGCTCTGTCACTTCGCTATTCTATGGGAAGTTCGGTCTATGGAATAATGTTTCAAGTAAACAAGTGTTTTGTAGTTCAATATGAAGATCTGTATTTACCAATCCCAACAAGAGGTATGACTTACATTTTAAATCCCAGACTTCCTGAAAAAGCTTCTAGCGTAGTTCAAGGATACATACATAAATTGGCTGTTGGCTTTTAGAAACATAACAAAGCATTTAAGACGGATTCCCAACGCTCGGCATTTTGGGTTCGCTTTAACTTCGGTGTTTACGGCACTACACTTTAAGTCCAGTGGTCTGCGTTGCTCACCACTTAATGCGGCGTTAGTTGAAACGGAGTAATAATGAAGCTATCAGATGTTATCGAAGAAATAGACACTTTTGATGAAGAGTCCACCATTTTTGTTGAAAGTGGAAGAAAGATATCAGGTCGTTCGGAGTCTGAAGTTATTTACCTTTCAGATGAAGAGCTCGCTGAAGATATCGCTATTGTTGCTGAGAAGCGTTGCAAAGGTAAAAGCTATTTCTTGGAAGTTTCAATTGTTATTGAGCTCAAGGAAGGTTGGGCTGATAATCATAAAGGAATCTCACCAACTAATGAGCAGCTTGTGGGATGTGCTATCCATTATTCAGAATTTGATTCTTACCCGAGTGAGTTTTTCAACTAACAAAGCATTTAAGAGTGATTCGCAACGCTTGGCATTTTCGCTTCGCTCAAGTATAGCCAAGCGTCGCTCACACCTTAATGCGGCGTTAGCTTGCGATGTCAATATTTGAGGCTATTCGCGTCAAAATGAGAATCAATTTTATGAGTGATAGTAATATG
>NZ_JAWOQO010000041.1:0-5784 GCF_033337345.1 Vibrio sp. YT-18
TTTTAGTTGTTGATTTCATAACACTCTCCAATTTTGGGGGTGGAAAGTGTCAACCTTATTTAGGACGGCACAATCAAATTAAAAAAAGCGAGCCATTGAGCTCGCTTTTTTTTGTCTGAAGCTGGTGGACTAAGCTTTACGTTCCAATAGCACGCCAGCTTCCATGTGGTGGGTATAAGGGAATTGGTCAAACAGAGCAAAACGCGTCACGTTGTGTGTTTCGCATAGAATGTCCAAGTTCTCTTTTAGAGTCTCAGGGTTACAAGAGATGTACATGATGCGCTCGTAACCTTGCACCATTTTACAAGTATCGACATCCATCCCAGCACGTGGTGGATCGACAAAAATCGTGTTGCAGTTGTAGCTCTTCAGATCCACACCTGCATCTTGTAGACGACGGAATTCACGCTTACCTTCGATCGCTTGAGTAAATTCCTCTGCCGATAGACGTAAGATTTGTACGTTATCAATCTTATTGGCGGCGATGTTGTACTGTGCAGATACCACAGATGGCTTCGCTAGCTCAGTTGCCAGTACGCGGTCGAAATTCTGTGCCAACGCCAGCGAGAAGTTACCGTTACCACAGTAAAGCTCTAGTAGGTCGCCAGTGCTTTCTTGGGTACAGTCGACCGCCCATTCCAGCATCTTCTCTGCGACTTTGCCGTTCGGCTGAGTGAAGCTGTTCTCTACTTGTTGGTAGATGTAGCTTTGACCATTTACATCGAGCTTCTCGATAACGTAGTCTCGGTCTAGGACAATCTTCATCTTACGAGCGCGACCAATGATGTTTAGGTTAAAGCCTTCATCATTTAAACGCTGTTTAAGGGCTTTCGCGTTTTCAATCCACTCTTCATCAAGTTGGCGATGGTAAAGGAGTGAAACCAGAATCTCACCACTTAGCGTCGATAGGAAATCCACTTGGAACAGTTTACGACGTAGTGAGTCGTTGTCTTTCATCGCTTCAACCAATAGCGGCATCAGGTCGTTGATCAGACGGCTTGCTGCAGGGAATTGGTCAACACGGTACTTCTCACGAGTTTCTTGGTTGAACATGATGTAGTAAAGATCTTCGCCTTCATGCCAAACACGGAACTCAGCACGCATGCGGTAGTGCTGCTCTGGTGATTCAAACACTTCCAGTTCTGGCATGTTGTATGGCGCGAACATATCCGTGAGACGTTCGACTTTTTCAGCCAGTTGTTCTTGGTAGCGTTGTGGGTTTACATCAAGAGTAGCCATGATCTTACCTTTTATGGTGCATTCAATTTAAGAGCGCAGATTTTATTCAATCTCAATAGGATGTCCAGTTTTGTACTGGAATTGATTTAAAGATAGTGCGTACAGGCAGAGTAGAAAGCAAAATCAATCAAAACGTTACAACTTCTAAGGGCAATATTGGCTGGACAAATAATCAATAGCTGAATAATATTTGCCTCAAGTTGGTGCTATCTAGCAATCTAGATGGCTGAAATGGGAATCTGGTGTGAATCCAGAACTGACGCGCAGCGGTAAAAGAGAACGAACGCTCATCAGACACTGCATTAGTTTATGTGGGAAGTCGAGCAAGTAGGCGGTACACCCGTGCTCTTGAGTCCGAATACCTGCCAACAACTGAGCCACAGCACTGGACTGTCATGATGACAGGGCTCGGAAGGAATTACGCGATTTAGGACAATACAATGAGAAAATCCGCACTGGCGATCACTTTGGCATCGCTGCTTTCACCTGTCTCTTATCTACAGGCCCAAGAAACCTCCACTGACGAAACCATCGTTGTTACGGCAAACCGTTTTGAGCAAGCCGAAAGCCGTACGTTGGCAGATGTCGAAGTAGTTACTCGACAAGACATCGATCGCATTCAAGCGAAAACCCTACCAGATGTATTGCGTCGCCTTACCGGGATTCAAGTTTCACAAAATGGTGGTCGTGGTCAGCTAGCGTCTTTATTTGTTCGTGGAACCAGTTCCGACCAAGTTTTAGTACTGGTTGATGGCGTACGTTTTGCACGAGCAGCGAAGGGCGCTGTGGACTTTAACCAAATCCCACTTACTTACGTTCAACGTATTGAGTACGTGCGTGGTGCGCGTGCGTCACTTTACGGCTCAGAAGCGATTGGTGGCGTGATCAATATCATCACCATTGCGCGTGCTGACGAAGAAGGAACGAAGTTAAGTGCGGGTTTAGGCAGCTTAGATTACCAGGAATTGAGTGTGGCATCTGGTATTAAAGTCACAGAGAGCGGCCAGCTAAATATCGCGCTTGGTAGTGAAAGTGATGATGGTTATAACGTTCGTCCTGTACCGGGAGTTAATGACGGTGATCGCCATGGCTTTGATACAAAGAATGGTCTGCTAGGTTACGTGCATAACTTCAATGATCAGTGGTCTGCATTTGGTAACCTACGTGCTTACGAAAATGTTTATCAATATGACAGCAGCTACGGCAGTCGCGGTTACTACGAAGCAGAAAAAGACGATCTTTCTGTCACTCTGGGCGGTAAGTATCAGTCTGATAATGTAATGTCAGAACTACAAGTAACGGCACAGAAACAGAAGTCTTGGAACTATGAGCAAGCAAAAGGCAAACACTCAGGTACTGAAGATGAACTTGAGCAGCAGAATGTCCAGTGGACCAACAGTTACTTGCTAAACAACAATACGACGTTGGCTGGTGGTATTGATTGGCGTAATGAGTCTTATAAAGACAAGAGTGCGAATAAAACGTTTGATCGTACCAATGGCGCTCTGTTTGGTATGGCAACCACTAGTATTGATAAAGCAATGCTTGAGGGCAGTGCTCGCCTTGATGATAACGAAGAATACGGTAGTGAGTTCACTTACAGTTTAGCGGCTGGTTACCAATTTGTGCCAGAGTTTGGGGTTAAAGCTTCTTTTGGTACTGCGTTTAAGGCTCCAAACCTATATCAACAGTATGATCCAACATACGGTGAGAAAGATCTTAAGCCGGAAGAGTCAGATGCTTGGGAGCTAGCATTCAGCGGTGATGTCCAAGGCGTTTTTTGGTCCGTAACGGGTTATGACTATAAAATCACGAATCTTATCGATTACCATCCAACCACATACAAATATTTGAATGTCGATGGTGAAACACATATCCAAGGTGTGGAGCTTGTTGCTGAGTTTGACACAGGGATTGTGCAGCACCAGTTGAGTGCAGATTATAAAGATGCAGAAGACGATAAAGGGCATCAGTTGCAGCGCCGCGCTAAAGAAATGTATAAGTGGAATACTTTAGTGAGCTTCGATAAAGTGGATTGGTCGGTTAGCTATCAGTACGTCGGTAAGCGTCCAGATGTGGATTACAGCACTTGGCCTTCACAAGATATTACGCTTTCTTCTTACTCGTTGGTTGATACGGCGGTGACTTACTATCCGAATGAGTCGACCTCTATTAGCGCTCGTATCGATAATCTACTTGATGAAGAGTATGAGATGGCAAAAGGTTACCCTGCTGCGGAGCGAGCGTACTATCTCAACGTTGGCTACGAATTCTAATCGTGAATGAGCACAAACCGCCTTCGGGCGGTTTTTAATATTTTGTGGTGGAAAATCGAATGAAGAAACCCAAGCGAGTGGTGATCAGTTGGTCCAGTGGTAAAGATTCGACATTAACGCTTGAGCGCCTTAACGAGAATCCAAATTATCAAGTTGTCGGTTTGTACACGACTTACGTAGGGAAAGAAGTCCCTTTCCAAGCAACTCCGCTTGAAGTCGTACAAATGCAAGCAGACTTACTTGCGCTTCCGCTCATTACTATCGAGCTACCTGAAATCTTTCCAAGTAACGACATTTATCAATCGACCATCGTTAATGCATTACAAAGTAGTGGTCTGAACATAGAAGCTGTCGCATTTGGTGATATGTTTTGTAATGGCATTGCCGATTACCGACGCAGCTATATTGAACCTGTTGGCTGGGAATGCGTCTTTCCTCTATTAGGGGAGAGCAGCGAAAAACTAGCGATGGAAATCATAGAGCGTGGTATTCAAACTATGTTAATCACCATCGACGGAAGAGTTCTCCCTCCAGAATGGTGTGGTCGCTGGTATGACAAAGCCCTAATAGAGTCATTACCAAGTCAAATTGATCCCTGTGGGGAAAATGGTGAATTTCACACATTGGTCACGTCTTCGCCATCTTTTCAAGGACATATCGAGTTGACGAAGCGAGATGTAGAATCTGGAGATAGATTCAGCCATCAAAGATACCATGCTAAAGCATTGCCAAAACAAATCTACGCAGTATGATCGCAACGTTTCTGTTCTTTAGGTAAGGCTCGTGCGAGTAGCAAGTAAGAAAAAAGTCCTAGTTTTTGACTCCGGTGTTGGTGGCCTTTCTGTATTCCAAGAGATACATCGCCTATTGCCCCAGCTAGACTACTTATACTTATTCGATAATCAGGCTTACCCTTATGGTGAACTCGATCAGGCTGTACTCATTTCACGAGTTAACCAACTGGTCTCTTCATTAGTCGAAGAACACCAAGTCGACATTGTCGTCATTGCTTGCAACACGGCGAGCACCATAGTGCTTCCTTCCTTACGCGAAAATTTATCGATTCCCGTTGTTGGTGTTGTCCCTGCGATTAAACCCGCATCGCTTTTAGCATCAAAAGGGGTAGGGCTGATCGCCACTCCGGCGACAGTAACACGCCAATATACTCACGAGTTAATACGGGACTTTGCGCAAGGCAAACCAGTTGAGCTGGTGGGATCAACTCGCTTGGTAGATATGGCCGAAGAGAAATTGCGGGGCAACAGCGTTTCTCTCGACGAACTGACAAATATCCTGCTTCCCCTTCGCGATAAAGTCGATGTTGCGGTGCTCGGTTGTACTCACTTCCCTTTAATCAAAGAGGAGATTCATCAAGCTTTGGGTGGGGACGTTACTTTAATTGATTCAGGCGCAGCGATTGCACGTCGAGTAAAAGCATTGCTATTAAGTGATGAAATTGAGGATACAGAAGAGGGAAGTAAGTCGATTTATGCCAGTGCAACTCCTTGGCAGGAAGATGCACTGAACATTTGTTTAAAGAAGCTGGGTTTTAATCCTGTTCAGGTTTACCACCATCCGGGTGTTTAGGATCGTTCGCAATTCTCACTTTTAGCGTTCTCTCCATATATTCCTTTTCATTAAGTTTAGCGATAGCTGGCTTGGCATCTGCCGCAGCCATCACTACAAAACCAAACCCTCTTCTTTTTCCAGTGCGCTTATCTTTCATTAAGCGTACCGCATAGACCTGTCCATATTCAGCAAACAAATCGCGAACATGACTCTCATTGGCCTTATAAGGAAGGTTGCCGACATACAGCGTTTTAGTTGAAGGATCAGGCTCCGAAGATTGAAGAACAGGTGTTTTGCTAGAAAATGAAAAAAGAAAAGCAGTAGCGATAACACCAATGAGGAAGCTCAAGGCTGGTGGGATGATGAATTGAGAGAAAATGATTCCCCCAACGATGGCCAGCCCAACACATAAAATCAGATTTTTTTTAGACGTCATTTTAATTACTACACATAGTGATAAAGAGATCGATTGTCCATTAACAGAATAGACACATGAATCTTACGTATATGGTTGGTGTTTTTCCAACCAATTGCTGTGATATGTCTCAAATGTGACGAAGAAATATGCAAATATCGCACTTTTGGCTAATTTGTGACCGGTTGGTTTTTTATTTGCAAAAAATGCTTGTGCTAATTTCTCAACCCCCTATACTGCGCATCCACCGACACGGAGTGAGACGAAAGTCACACAGCGAGTCGG
>NZ_JAWOQO010000042.1:0-5334 GCF_033337345.1 Vibrio sp. YT-18
GGTAAGCAGAGTTTTTGAAATGTAAGGCCTTTGAATAAGACAAAAGGCTGCCTCATCGCTAACTTTGCAACAGTGCCGGATTGAATATAACCGACGTGACTGTTACATTTAGGTGGCTAAACCCGTCAAGCCCTCAGGAGTGAATCATGACCGTAGTCACGACCGCCGATACCTCCCAACTGTACGCACTTGCAGCCCGACATGGGCTCAAGCTCCATGGCCCGCTGACTGTCAATGAGCTTGGGCTCGACTATAGGATCGTGATCGCCACCGTCGACGATGGACGTCGGTGGGTGCTGCGCATCCCGCGCCGAGCCGAGGTAAGCGCGAAGGTCGAACCAGAGGCGCGGGTGCTGGCAATGCTCAAGAATCGCCTGCCGTTCGCGGTGCCGGACTGGCGCGTGGCCAACGCCGAGCTCGTTGCCTATCCCATGCTCGAAGACTCGACTGCGATGGTCATCCAGCCTGGTTCGTCCACGCCCGACTGGGTCGTGCCGCAGGACTCGGAGGTCTTCGCGGAGAGCTTCGCGACCGCGCTCGCCGCCCTGCATGCCGTCCCCATTTCCGCCGCCGTGGATGCGGGGATGCTCATCCGTACACCGACGCAGGCCCGTCAGAAGGTGGCCGACGACGTTGACCGCGTCCGACGCGAGTTCGTGGTGAACGACAAGCGCCTCCACCGGTGGCAGCGCTGGCTCGACGACGATTCGTCGTGGCCAGATTTCTCCGTGGTGGTGCATGGCGATCTCTACGTGGGCCATGTGCTCATCGACAACACGGAGCGCGTCAGCGGGATGATCGACTGGAGCGAGGCCCGCGTTGATGACCCTGCCATCGACATGGCCGCGCACCTTATGGTCTTTGGTGAAGAGGGGCTCGCGAAGCTCCTCCTCACGTATGAAGCGGCCGGTGGCCGGGTGTGGCCGCGGCTCGCCCACCACATCGCGGAGCGCCTTGCGTTCGGGGCGGTCACCTACGCACTCTTCGCCCTCGACTCGGGTAACGAAGAGTACCTCGCTGCGGCGAAGGCGCAGCTCGCCGCAGCGGAATGAGCGAACGTCGATATAGCCCGCTCGCGACGCTGTTCGCGGCGACCTTTCTCTTCCGGATCGGCAACGCGGTGGCGGCCCTCGCGCTTCCATGGTTCGTCCTGTCTCATACAAAGAGCGCGGCCTGGGCGGGCGCCACGGCCGCTAGCAGCGTCATCGCGACCATCATCGGCGCGTGGGTTGGTGGTGGCCTCGTCGATCGGTTCGGGCGCGCGCCCGTCGCATTGATCTCGGGTGTGGTGGGCGGCGTGGCCATGGCGAGCATCCCACTGCTCGATGCCGTTGGCGCCCTCTCGAACACTGGGCTGATCGCTTGCGTGGTGCTCGGTGCCGCGTTCGACGCACCCGGTATGGCCGCGCAGGACAGTGAGCTGCCCAAACTCGGCCACGTCGCCGGGCTCTCCGTTGAGCGCGTCTCGTCACTGAAAGCGGTGATCGGGAACGTCGCGATTCTAGGTGGCCCGGCCCTTGGGGGGGCCGCAATCGGCCTGCTTGGCGCTGCGCCAACGCTCGGGCTGACGGCGTTCTGCTCCGTCCTTGCAGGTCTGCTCGGCGCGTGGGTGCTTCCCGCGCGTGCCGCTCGGACGATGACCACGACGGCGACTCTCTCCATGCGCGCCGGCGTCGCTTTTCTCTGGAGCGAACCCCTGCTGCGCCCTCTCTTTGGTATAGTGATGATCTTCGTGGGCATCGTTGGCGCCAACGGCAGCGTCATCATGCCTGCGCTGTTTGTAGATGCAGGACGCCAAGTAGCAGAGCTCGGGCTGTTCTCCTCAATGATGGGGGCTGGTGGTCTCCTTGGCATTGCCATTCATGCGTCGGTCGGCGCCCGGATATCAGCGCAGAACTGGCTGGCGGTGGCATTTTGTGGCTCTGCGGTGGGCTCGCTTCTGCTTTCACAGTTGCCAGGCGTGCCGGTGCTGATGTTGTTGGGCGCGCTCGTGGGACTGCTGACCGGCTCAGTCTCTCCCATTCTCAACGCTGCCATCTACAACCGCACGCCGCCAGAACTTCTCGGCCGGGTACTCGGCACGGTCTCGGCGGTGATGCTGTCAGCCTCGCCCATGGTTATGCTTGCGGCCGGCGCGTTTGTCGACCTTGCTGGTCCGCTCCCTGGCCTCGTTGTATCGGCCGTGTTTGCGGGGCTCGTGGCTCTACTCTCGCTCCGTCTTCAATTTGCTACAATGGCGGCGGCAGCCACAGCCTCCGCCCCAACCCATACAGAAGGTGAACACTGATGCCCCGCCCCAAGCTCAAGTCCGATGACGAGGTACTCGAGGCCGCCACCGTAGTGCTGAAGCGTTGCGGTCCCATAGAGTTCACGCTCAGCGGAGTAGCAAAGGAGGTGGGGCTCTCCCGCGCAGCGTTAATCCAGCGCTTCACCAACCGCGATACGCTGCTGGTGAGGATGATGGAGCGCGGCGTCGAGCAGGTGCGGCATTACCTGAATGCGATACCGATAGGCGCAGGGCCGCAAGGGCTCTGGGAATTTTTGCAGGTGCTCGTTCGGAGCATGAACACTCGCAACGACTTCTCGGTGAACTATCTCATCTCCTGGTACGAGCTCCAGGTGCCGGAGCTACGCACGCTTGCGATCCAGCGGAACCGCGCGGTGGTGGAGGGGATCCGCAAGCGACTGCCCCCAGGTGCTCCTGCGGCAGCTGAGTTGCTCCTGCACTCGGTCATCGCTGGCGCGACGATGCAGTGGGCCGTCGATCCGGATGGTGAGCTAGCTGATCATGTGCTGGCTCAGATCGCTGCCATCCTGTGTTTAATGTTTCCCGAACACGACGATTTCCAACTCCTCCAGGCACATGCGTAAACGGAGGTGTGCAGAGTCCCTGCGGCAGGCGACGAACACGACCGTCGTCGATTAGTACCGGTACGGTCGGTGGTATCGAAGTCTTGATCACCACTCAGGTCTACGGCTTACAAATGGTGACCATCCCGATACTTGCGTCAGAGCACCGGGCCGATTCTTTGACAGTGAATCACTCCCGTAAGGTTGTGCCGGTGTGGGTGTCCCGGGTCGAGACGATACTCCGCCAATGCGCCCAGCAAACAACCTGGCCATCGCAGGTGGTGGGGAGCGGTGTGGCGGATGAGTTGGACAAGTTGGTGTAGCAGCACGAGCACGGCGAGATAACATCGCAGGAGTTCGACATGCTCAAGAGACAGCTGATTGCGAATCGCGATGCAGATTCATAACCCGATTGCGGGTTGGCTTCACTCCACCATCACCGAGCAGACTAGCACGGCGGGCTCTGTTGCAAAGATTGGCGGCAGTCAGAGGTAGGCTGTCGCTCTGCGCCGATCAGGCGGCTGCTGCGAAATGGTGGTTGAGCATGCCCATGGCCTCCGTCAGCGCCGAGGGCCCAATGCCAAAAGCTCTCTCCACAAGGCGCACCTCGCCCCTGATGCCGGGCTGCAGGCACCAGGGGCGAGCCTGTCCTTTGCGCAGGGCTCGCATGACTTCGAATCCCTTGATCGTGGCATAGGCCGTGGGGATCGATTTGAAACCGCGCACCGGCTTGATCAGTATCTTGAGCTTTCCGTGATCGGCCTCGATCACGTTATTGAGATACTTCACCTGCCGGTGGGCCGTCTCCCGGTCCAGCTTTCCTTCGCGCTTCAATTCGGTGATCGCTGCACCATAGCTCGGCGCTTTGTCGGTATTGAGCGTGGCAGGCTTTTCCCAGTGCTTCAGGCCTCGCAGGGCCTTGCCCAGGAACCGCTTCGCTGCCTTGGCGCTGCGGGTCGGCGACAGGTAGAAATCGATCGTGTCGCCCCGCTTGTCGACTGCCCGGTACAGGTAGGTCCACTTGCCCCGCACCTTGACGTAGGTTTCATCCAGGCGCCAGCTCGGATCAAAGCCACGCCGCCAGAACCAGCGCAGCCGCTTCTCCATCTCCGGGGCGTAGCACTGGACCCAGCGATAGATCGTCGTATGGTCGACCGAAATGCCGCGTTCCGCCAGCATTTCCTCAAGGTCGCGATAGCTGATCGGATAGCGACAATACCAGCGCACCGCCCACAGGATCACATCACCCTGGAAATGGCGCCACTTGAAATCCGTCATCGTTCCGTCCGTCCAATCTCCGCCAAGCATGCTCAAGCTTCACGATTTTTGCAACAGAGCCCACACGAGTATTGAGCATAGTCGAGATTGGTGCAGATCACTTCTGATATTGAACTGTCAGGAGCTGGCTGCACAACAGCCATTACGCCCAATCAACTGGTGCAGTCGTCTTCTGAAAATGACAATCGTGCCACCGGCTCCAGGTCTTATCGAACAGCTCAGACACATGGTCCAAATGCTGGTCGATCCGTTCGGCCAGTTTTTCGATGGCCTCTTGCTTGAGCTTGTCACTTTCCCTGAACTCGATGTTCAAGGCCCTGGCCACCTGGTTGAGGTTCCGGCCGATAGCTCCAAGCTGCCGGCACGATTCCCGTACGGTGTTCACTTCTTCATCAGTGAGGACCGGCATCCGGTTCAACGACCGCAGTCATTTCTGTACCTAAACAGTCCTGCGAATATGTGAGTTTTGACCTAATGAGCCACAAAAACTCATTTTCGCCCACGATAATTTTTCTACTTCCTTTCTTTGGAATGCTCATTTCAATATTCACATAACGTCGCTATCAATCGCGGAAAAGGCGTAGTGCGCGAAGCGAACGAAGCTTTTTGCCGTCGATTGCATAGCTTTGTTAACCCTTTTTCCAAATTTGATAGCAATAGTTAATGTTTGAAGTAAAGTGTTGCTCAAAAACAACTTCGAAGGTATTTGGAATACTCGGGAAGAAAACATCCCCCTCTGGCTCGATGTCGATCGTCGATAAGTGGAGCGTAGAGGCCATGGGTAATGTTTCTCGGTAAATTTCTCCGCCACCAGACACTATAACGTGACCGGTGAATTCAGCTAGCCTGTCCATGGCCTCTTCGATTGACTGAAATACAACTACATTGTCATCATTTGATGTCCAACCTGAGCGGGTAACGACCGCGTATTTCCTATTGGGGAGTGCGCCCATAGATTCAAACGTCTTGCGACCCACCAGAAGCCACTGATTGTAGGTCAATGCTTTAAAAAGTAGCTGCTCCCCTTTCGCGGACCAGGGTATGTCTGGACCGCAACCAATCACGCCGTTTTTCGCTTTCGCAGCCATCAATGATACTTTCAAGGTTCTCATCCTGGGTTAACGCTTGAGTTAGACATTATTTGCCGACTACCTTGGTGATCTCGCCTTTCACGTAGTGAACAAATTCTTCCAACTGATCTGCGCG
>NZ_JAWOQO010000043.1:0-4438 GCF_033337345.1 Vibrio sp. YT-18
CTCTCTCACCCAAGGAGCTAATTCCGCACCATCACACCGATCTTTCAGAGCTTGAAGTTCAGTCTCAGTGACTCTGATCTTGATGGACTTTTCTCGTATTACTTTCTTCTTTTCAGTCATGGTAATTCTTTAGTTTGAGTGCTTTTAACTAGGGTTAAGGGAGCGTAGCGTCCCTTACAAGGCACAATGACAACGTAACGAAGTGGAGGGGTCTTTGTGTAGCCTTGCTTATGTGCTTAACAAAAGATAGAAAGTAAGATAAAGAAATGCAAATAAGGGAAATCATGAAGTATCAAACAATGACAGTAAGAGCAAAGAGGAGGCTAGCCAAGCTAGCGCAAACCACCCTTTCGGCTGCGCCGACCCCTACCCATTTCAACTCAAATTTATGAGTGATTTGGGTATCTTTTTGGTCGCTTTCAGATTGGGTAAGTCTCTTCCCTTTCGGGCTGCCCTGCGCTGTGAGTAAGGCTTTACGCCCCCATTCCAGTCTCACAACACTAATCAATTATTCCTTTTCCGCAGTTCTCCCTCTAGCAGCTACAAGAGAGCGGTTTTATCGTGCTTTCGCAAGTTTTGATTAGTGCCTTTACCTGCCACCTTTGGAACTTCCCTTGGTCGGTGGCTGATGCGCATCGCTCTGTCCAAAACATCTTGAGTCCAAACAGAGTGCAGGAATACTTGAAGTGCTTAAACGATATGGGCTATCATGAAAGGACTTACACAGGCCGTCAAACCGGTAAGTATTCCGATCAAAGCCGACCTTGCAGGGTCGGTTTTGTCACATCTGGGGATTGAGATTACAACCAAAGAGCTGGGATCTCAACGATCCTTTTCTAAGGTAATGAACGTCCTCAAGAAAAACGCCTCCCATTGGGAGGCGTTTTTCGTATCTGCCAGATGTAAAAAAGGTCGCCGGTTTGGGCAACCTTTTGCGTTCTATCGTTCAGTTCGCACAACGAGTGTTACGTTAAATTACTCATTACTTTCTTTTAAACCAAAGCAGTCCCACTCTATCAGCAATCGACTAAAATTATTTTTTGAAAGATATTTGGCATCTACACACTTACCATCATCATCGTACAGCACAAGGAAAAAAGAACTCGATTCTAGTGTACGACCTAACGAAAGCCATTGAGCAACAATTGTCTCGTAATGTTCTTGATATGATGCGATTTCAAAGCCTTTGTTATTCGATGTTTTAAAATAAATTTTTAGTTTCACGCTTTATCCCATTTATCTCATACACATCATATTTAAGACTAGGTTTGTGTGAGCAATTGAACGTTCTTAATAGACTTAGGCCAAAAAAAACCACTATATACGCAATTGAGCACTATTATAAAGTTACATGCATATCAACACTTTGTGAGTATTGCGTTATGGCTTTGTGTAAAATAAAAAAATACGACACTTTAGTAGATGCTCATACGATTAAACTTCTCGAAAATTTAACAATGGAAATTGGAAATGAAGAAGTTGCTCTACAAGTCACTATTTTGTCATTTGAAAAACTTTGGCATCAAATGGAAATGCATGGAGAGCCCAAAAACACATTTGAATGGCTTCAAATCGAAGCAAAGAAGCTCATAATTTAAAGCAACATAACGTTGTGGTGGTGATTATTATTCCTATTACGTTAAATAGCCGACTTAGCATCTCAAAACGCCAATCTGACGCTCTCAAAACGCTCCTGGAGCGTTTTTAAGCACTTATCCTTACCTAATTAGCCAGAAATCGGGCTGTAAGTTTGTGACGCTTTCAGAGCGATTTACAGGACAAAAAGTTCGCAGTTCGATTGAAACAAAAAACGCCCTCTAAGGGCGTTTTTTCTATGTTTTCATCTTATCGATGGCATCTTTGGTGATCAGCTCGTTAGCTATCTCTAAGTTCTCTTTGTACTTCTTCTCTTTGTACTTCTCATATTCAAATCGAGATAACGAACTTCTCGGATCGTACTCGTAACGCTGACAGAATTGCTCAAAAGTAACAGCTGCACTCATAGACACCTCTTAATCTTTAAACTGAAAACTTCGCATAAAGCTCTGGCTCTTTAGAGAGTAGAGTTAGGACTTTGCTTGCTAAACCTGTCGGATTTCTCCGTCCTTGCTCCCAACTTTTCACGGTATCAATACTCACATCCATCGCTTGTGCCAACTCTTTTTGGCTGACATCCAGTTGTGCTCGGATCGCTTTAACATCGGCAATCTCATAACGAGTGACATTCGCAGGAGTCTGCTCTCCTTTTGCAATCGCTTCGGCTTGCTTCATCGATGTATAAAGTTCATCAAAAATACTATTGCTCATTGTCATACTCTCTCTTAATCGACCTCGACACTTCTTTAAGGAGATTCTTCTCTTTCTGAGTTAAAGAGTCCTTTCTCCCTTTCTTGTACAGCAACACCAAATAGACAACATCAGGTTGGATCAGTAAGTAAATCGTTCGATAACCACCACTCTTACCTGTCGATTCTCCAGCAAGGCGAACTTTTCTTAGCCCTCCCGTTCCGACAATCAACGATCCCATTTCTGGGTTTTTGATGATGTCTGACTGCAACGCTCGAAACTCTTCATCCGTGAGCATCTCTTTTCGCTGAGATTCAAACAATGGCGTTTCAATAAACTCTAATGCGTAGCTAATAACCCGATCCTCTCCCAAAAGAATAGGAGTACATTGTACTCCTGGCAAGCGTATTTTCAAATGTATTAACGATTAAATCCGAAACCTCGACCTCTGCGATTTTGTCGTGCTAACGACTGCTCTTGCTGTATTGCTTTTCCAACGACTGGAGCTGCTGCGTCAAGTTGTTTACTTGCATGGTCAAGCTGCTCACACTGCTCTGTAAGCGTTGGTTCTCCTCGCTGCTCTGCTCGAATCTTTTCTCTAAATCCTTGTAGAGCTTCACGAACTCGCTGTGCTGCTCCTTGTGCTGCCTCTCTAAAACCTCGAAGGCGTGCAAAAGTTGTTTCTCTAGCTCGGTCATTTATTTCCTCTCCAACTTGATCAGCTCGTTCTTGCCATCGTTCATTGTCCACCCCTCCAGAATCGAGTAACCCTCTGGTATCACAATAAAACGTTCCCCTTTCTGGCTCTCGTACAGAGAAAGCCCCCAAGTCTTGTTCTGGAACTGCTCTAGGATCGCTTTTTGGCGGGCTATCTTTTTCTGATTGTCTAATATCGTCTGCCCTTGATACCAAGCGATCCCGTAACTGACGATCACCAAAAATAACAGGGTCACTGGCAACCAAATCCATGTTTTCATCACCAAGAGATTCAAACGTGATTGCTGCTCTTGGATGTCGTTTATGATTTTCTGCTCGCTTGATTTCAACGCATCTTGAATACGTTGTTCGTGCCTCTCGAAGTCTTTCTTTAGCGTTTGCTCGATAGCGTTGGCTTGCTTCTTCGATTGCGAATTGAAGTCCCTCGCCATATTCAAAATCTTGCTCATACAACAAACCTTTTAATCTTATGTTTCGTTTCCCACTTTCGGGATTCTTAATGCTGATGCTTTTAGCTGTCACTCTGGCAATCTCAAATCCTTTGCTTTCAAGCGCACCAATTACCCCTTTTCGACTACGGATCGCGCCTGATTGAGCAAGATTAAGTAGACCATCGGTAAGAAGTTGCTGAATCTCTTTTGCATCGGATGGAGTGTCTTTAGCACTCACCAAGCCTTGCTGATTAGCAGGGTCATCTGGGTCATGAAGCCCTAGTTCAAGATTCTTAATGGTGCGCCACGCATCGATACGAGGATTGTCTGCAAAGTGGTAGTAAGGTTGAAGTCGCTTGCCAGAATGAAGCTCAATATTTGGAATAACAAAATTCAGCTCTAACCGCCCTTTATCAAGATGCTCTACCCAAAGAATGGAGTATTGGTCTTTGTCTAAGCCTGGTAACAAAGCCTTTTCAAAATCAGCCATGAGGCGATCTTTAATCTCTTGTGATAAGTCCGTTTCAGCAAAACAGAGAAAGCCCGATGTGTACTTTTTGGCGTAAGGACTCGAATCAATGAGTGATTGAACTAAATCAGGATCGCCTTGATTGAGTGTCGCCCTCTCCCGATTTCTATCTTTCCCTAAGAGATAATCAACAGGGCCACTCCCAACGCCCTTACCTCTACGAGCGAACTGAACAATCATACTGAGATCTCATACTGTGCCATTATTTGCCCAAGCTGACGCTCGATTGCTGAAAGTTGAGCCAATACTTGAACCACATTCACGACATCATAATTCTGGGTATTCACTACTCTAGTGATCTGATTCAAGTTATTTCCAAGTCCAGATAACTGGCGCAATAATGCGGGGTCTACTTTAGGAACATTGGCTCTTTTAAGAGTCCGTTCCCCAAGACAAGTCTCTCTCACCCAAGGAGCTAATTCCGCACCATCACACCGATCTTTCAGAGCTTGAAGTTCAGTCTCAGTGACTCTGA
>NZ_JAWOQO010000044.1:0-4411 GCF_033337345.1 Vibrio sp. YT-18
GTAAGCAGAGTTTTTGAAATGTAAGGCCTTTGAATAAGACAAAAGGCTGCCTCATCGCTAACTTTGCAACAGTGCCGACAAAGTAACAATGAAACCGCAAGTGGACTGAAAAAAGGACCGGGTTGATGATAATTTGTAGTGGTGAGCTTCTGGGAGTACAAAACAAAGTGCTCAAAATTGTCGGGCTCATGGCGTTTAACGGTATTAATTTCGCTTATAATAATCTTTCTATAATAGCCTAAAGGAGAATATCTATGATACCTAATAGCGAAAATAAAAGAGTATGGTTTATTACCGGAGCAAGCAAGGGGCTTGGCTATGCTTTTACATGCGCCGCCTTGAAAGCCGGGGATAAAGTTGTTGCAGTTGCAAGGACTATCGATAATTTGGCGAAGCTAGAAGAAACATATCAAGAGAGCTTACTGCCATTAAACCTCGATGTTACAGATAGGGAGGCTGTTTTTTCTACGGTTGAAACAGCAGTTAAACATTTCGGTAGGCTTGATATTGTTGTTAATAATGCGGGTATCATGACTATGGGTATGATTGAAGAACTAAACGAATCCGATGCTCGGAAACTAATGGACACAAACTTTTTTGGAGCTCTTTGGGTTTGTCAGGCAGTGATGCCCTATTTGAGGTCGCAGCGTTCTGGACATATCATACAGATTACAAGCATTGGCGCTATTATCTCGGGTCCGATGTCTGGTATTTACAGTGCAAGTAAATTTGCGCTGGAAGGAATGAGTGAAGCCTTAGCAAAAGAAGCGGAACATTTCGGAGTGAAACTCACTATGGTGGAACCAGGAGGATATTGGACAGATTTATACACTTCGATGAGTTACAGCAATCCATTAGATTCATACGGTACACTGCGCGATGAGCTGGCGAAACAGTATTCCGAAGATTCGGTCGATAGTGATCCTTCCTTGGCAGCGGAAGCCCTTATGAAATTAGTAGCCAGCAATAATCCGCCTTTGAGGCTTATCCTTGGCAGCATGGTATACGATTTGGCGATGGATACCTTAAAAGCACGGATGGCTACCTGGGAAGAATGGGAAGCTGTTAGCCGTGCATCAGAAAAGGCTATTCCTGCACCGGAGAGATATGGAGTATAATACCAAACATGGTTTTTGAGGCAAGGACGAAACTATCATGAAAATTGAAATTATGGAATATAACCCGGATTGGACAAAGAATTTTGAAGAAGAGAAAATAAAATTGCTCCATTTTTTCGGTTCTCATGCCGTAGCCATTGAACATATCGGAAGCACGGCGATACCCAATCAACGGGCGAAACCGGTTATAGATATATTTATTGGCGTTTCGCCTTTTGCTGAACTACCTTTTATCAGCGCATTTTTAATGCAAAGGAGTATCACCACACTCCGACAGATATGACAGGCAGATATTTGTTTGCAAAATATACAAATGAAGTTTGGACCCATAATCTTCTTGCTTTGGTGTAGGTATAATACCCAAAAACGAAGTTTATGCGGAACAGGATAACACCTCGAAATCGGAGTTTATATGGCTTCGTGGGGGAGTTATGTGTTTGAGCTTTGTCGCATTAACGCGAATCAGGGGTTGACGGCAGAAATAGACTGGAATTACACTTCTTGGAGTCGGCGTTGCCGGAAAATTCTGATTGGATTAGTTGTTCGGGGTGCGAAAACAGTCGTAGTTCGGGGAAAAAACCGAATTTTGACCCAAAACCGCGAAAAACTCGAAATGACAGTTCCTATCAGTTTTCATAATGAATTAAAACAAAAAAATTAGGCTGCAAAGATAGGGAAAATGTGTCAATTTGCGTAAGTGATAATTAGTCAATTAAGATAAATGCTACTTTTGTAATCAAAGCAAAATGATATGAGCAAGATTTTTGGAATCGTAAATATAACCACCGATAGTTTTTCCGATGGAGGACTTTATTTAGATACAGATAAGGCAATTGAGCATGCTCTGCATTTGGTTGAAGATGGAGCAGATGTGATTGATTTGGGAGCCGCTTCCAGTAATCCTGATACAACTGAAGTGGGCGTTGTGGAAGAAATCAAAAGACTCAAACCTGTCATTAAGGCTTTAAAAGAAAAAGGCATTTCTATTTCTGTTGATACATTTAAACCTGAGGTTCAGAGTTTTTGCATAGAACAAAAGGTTGATTTTATTAATGATATTCAAGGTTTTCCTTATCCTGAGATTTATTCAGGCTTGGCAAAGTCAGATTGCAAACTTGTGTTGATGCACTCCGTTCAGCGAATTGGTGCAGCTACTAAAGTTGAAACGAATCCGGAAGAGGTTTTTACTTCCATGATGGAATTTTTTAAAGAAAGAATTGCTGCTTTAGTTGAGGCTGGTGTAAAGCGTGAACGAATTATTCTTGATCCGGGTATGGGCTTCTTTTTAGGCTCTAATCCAGAAACATCTATTCTTGTTTTGAAGCGTTTCCCTGAAATTCAAGAAGCTTTTAATTTGCAAGTAATGATTGCAGTGTCACGGAAATCATTCTTAGGTAAAATAACTGGAACCGATGTGAAATCTCGTTTAGCACCAACTCTTGCAGCAGAAATGTATGCATACAAAAAAGGTGCAGATTATCTCCGCACCCATGATGTTAAGTCTTTATCAGATGCCTTGAAAATATCCAAAGCCCTAGGTTAGTTTTATTTTTTTAGCTTTCTAAATGAATATGCTATACTTGCTCTGAAGTTGTGTTGGCGTACTTGACTTAGGTCTGGATCTTTCGAACTGTTACTAAGAGGGTAATCATAGCCAAACATAAACTGGAAATGTCCTAATTCTAAACCTGTTCCAATACCTACACTATAATCAAGAGGACTTAAACTTCCATCACTTCCAAAAGGTTTTGTGTACTTCTCTTGAGTTTTCGTAGCTAAATAGTAGTGTTTGTTGGTAAATCCAAATAATCCAATATTCAATCTTGCGACCGGGAAAGTCCTCTTGAAAGTACCACAAGTTCGCGGGATGGAGTTTTATCCCAGCTGCATCGAGAAAGGCATGCGCAGTGAGCGTGCTCTCAAGCTCGCCATCGCCGAAATGTATGTCAAAGGAGTAAGTACCCGCAGGGTCTCGGATATCGTCGAAATTCTTTGTGGCACCGAAGTCAGCTCGTCCCAGGTCAGCAGGCTGGCAAAGGAGCTCGATGAAGAGATTACGTCTTGGAAGGCGCAGCCTGTCGGACAGATTCAATACTTGGTACTTGATGCGACCTATGAATCGGTTCGCGTCGGTTCCCATGTGGTCAAGCAGGCGCTTCTAGTGGCTATTGGCGTTGATTACAGCGGGAATCGGCATATTCTTGACGCCGAAGTCGCGAACAGTGAGGCAGAGGTAAACTGGCGTTCCTTTCTCGAGGGTCTCGTACGACGAGGGATGCACGGCCTGCGAATGATCACCAGTGATGACCACTCAGGACTGCGCGCGGCAATCGATGCTGTCTTCCCTGGAATTCTGTGGCAACGCTGCCAGTTTCATCTGCAGCAGAATGCCCACTCCTACGTCACGAAAAAAGATGAGATCCCGCTGATAGCCGCTGATATTCGGAAGGTGTTCAATCGGAATATGTCAAGATAGTTTATGCCAGATTTTTGAGAGGTTTGCATCAAGCAGCCTTCGAAAGAGGACGGCATGACATTGAGACCGGCAAGGCGTCGTAGATACGCACTTTCCCAGTACGCCACCGTAAGGGGTTTTTCTCTTTGGCAGCAAGAATGGTTTGGTTTCTTTTTTCCTCGGCGCCGTAGGCGTCCGACTAACACCTGAATTAAGCCGCGCCGCGAAGCGGCGTCGGCTTGAATGAACTGTTAGATGCCAGCCCGATCAATGTGCGCTGACCTTGGATAGCAGATTTAGAACGGCGACGCCACTAACGATAAGTCCCATGCCAACGAACGCCCACAAGTCTAGTTTCTGGCCATGGAAGATCCAAGCGATAGCTGCCACAAGTACGATGCCGAGGCCAGCCCAAACAGCATAAGCAATGCCGACCGGGATGGACTTGAGTGCGAGAGAGAGGAAATAGAACGCAAGCCCGTAGCCAGCCACAACTACAACAGAAGGAACTAACTTGGTGAATCCATGGCTGGACTTCAGTGCGGAAGTTGCGACGACCTCACCAAATATTGCAATAGCCAGAAAGAGCCAGTTCTTCACGTGCAATCTCCTCTACGGTATGAAGGATAAATAGTGGTGGCTATGAGTTGCCAAAAACAGTCTTGCGGCTGTCGATTTTCTGTGAGCATACGCAACGCCAAATCTGGCATCTAACGCTTGAGTTAAGCCGCGCCGCGAAGCGGCGTCGGCTTGAACGAATTGTTAGACATTATTTGCCGACTACCTTGGTGATCTCGCCTTTCACGTAGTGAACAAATTCTTCCAACTGATCTGCGCG
>NZ_JAWOQO010000045.1:0-4096 GCF_033337345.1 Vibrio sp. YT-18
TGTCTTGGTAAAAACGCTTCGCTTAGTTTCACCAGGACAAACAAACTAAGCAGTTATGTTGTAACTCAAGGTTCAGTGTTAATTCGTTGATAGGCGCTTTTTGAGTACTTCCTAATCCTAATGCGAGCAATATTATGGTCATGTAACGTTTTTTGAAGTTCATGCTTTTCGTCCTTTCTTTTCGTAAATCTCGACACAAGTTAGCGTGTTTCATTTTTCTCTATGATCTTAAGATCTCACGCTGTTAGTTTGCTGTCATTTGAGCCAAGTTTTGAAGTAACAAGAGTTACTCTTTGGTTCAGTGAATGTGAGTTTAATTCGAATGATTGTTGTGACGCGGCAAATGACCGTTTGTGCGGTTTGAGCCAACTAGGCATTTTTATTTTTGGATAATGATAGATGCCTAGTTGCAGGTTGAACATGTGAAAAACGAGCATTTCAGAGGTGTTTCTGAGTGAGTTTAGAAGTTAGTTAGATTGCTATGTAAATCGCTCTCAAAGTGTCACAAACTTTCAAATGTTTTTTGGTGGGTAATGTGCCGGATTTCAGTCTGAAATCGTGCCTAGAGCGTTTGAGGGGCTTCTAAGTGGTGTTTTTGATAGTGAAGTTGCCTATTTAACATATGACCAATATTACGCACCTTTAAGTGTCGTTATGATGTCATCACGTTAATTGAGGTTAGGTGAACTGATGCCACACAATTTTTTGGATAGAAAGAAAAAACCGTTGAGTTCTTCTGGTGGAGGTTATAAGCCACTCCATGAAGAAGAGTCATTAAGAAAACCGCAAGCTCGAGAAGAAACAGTAAGGGAGCGAGCTGCCCGCCAACGTCGAGAGCGTCAAGCTGAATTGACGTATACCCAAGAAGATTACGCTCGTTGGGAAAAAAATCGTGTGCGTGCTACTGCAGAACGTAACGCGGCAGCGTTACAGGCCTACGATCTAACAGAGCCAGAATGGAACAAAGATCTACAAGACGATTTGAAAGAATACTTAGAAGGTAGACATACACAAGTTTGTATTTTCTCTGTTGATGATGCCGCAAAGTGTGCGATGAATATCTGGCATCAAAAAAATGAAGAAGGGGAAACGATTGGAAGTGAAACTCTGAAACTATTAGATGACATTCATTCAAAAATAGATATGGGCATAGGTATTATTACTGCGGCAAAAATATCAAAAGCTTTAGGTGGCTTTGGTATTACAGTTAAACAATATATTGATGCTCAGGGAATAGAACGAGTAATAATATCCAGTCTCTGGAATGACCCTAAGAAGTATTATGCTGTTGTTAATGGATTAAATATCAAAAAAAATTATCCATATAGAATTACAAACCCTACAATTAAGCAGTTGGGTGTTTTAGCTGAAGATACATTAAATGGATTTAAGAAAGGGGCTGTTTTAAGTTTAATTATATCGGCAACAATCAATACTAATGAATTGATGTTTAATGATGATTATCATTTAGTTGATTGGTGCGGTAGTATGGGAAGTGATTTGTTTAAGCTTTTAGCCACTGGTGCAGTTGTCGGTGGGATTATTTGCTTGACGGTCGCTCTTGGAGTTGCCATTCCTATGGTGGTTGGTGCGATGGTTTGGGTTGGTGTTGATGTAATTATTTCTAATATTTGGGATGAAAACAAGATAGAAGAAAACATAATAAATGGCTTAAAAGAGGCCACAAATGCCAAATAGAATTCTGATTTTTTTAGGAGTTCCTCTTGTATTAATAGGGATGCCTTTCTTATTATTTGATGCGATAAGCCCAATACTGGATGTTTATATATATCATCCAGAATCTATAGCGTTAACCTCCGTTTTTTCTATAGTTCCTTTTTTATCATGGTTTTGGTTTTTAAGTATAATAGGGTTTGTTTGTATTTGTTTTAATAAGCGTCCTGAATTACCTAAAGAGTGGAGTAAATATTTAGGAACTTACATTCCTTGTTTTCTATTTGTCATTGGGGTTGTTTTTGGAACGATTGGAAAAGATGCAATAAAGAAACACCTTGTTGATAGTGGTTACTTTTTAATTACTACAGAAAAGATAAGAACATCATTTTATATATCTCTTGATAAAGATATATACCATAGGGCTGATTAAACAAAAATTTGAGAAGAGTATGCAACAAAGATCTTTGCATTGATCATTGAGATCTAACGATTTTAGGATTAATCTCTATCCCCAGATGTGAAAAAACCACTCTTGCCGGAGTGGTTTTTTCGGAATACTCACAAATGATGACCAAATCGTTGTGTAAGTCCTTCCATGATAGACCATATCAAGTAAGCACTTCAAGAGTATTTCTGCACTCTGTTTGGAATCAAGATGTTTTGGACAGAACGACGCGCATCACTCACCGACCAAGGGATGTTCCAAAGGTGAGAGGTAAAGGCACTAATCAGAACTAAGCGTAAAGCTCGATAACACCGCCCCTTGTAGCTGCTAGAGGGGACAAGCGGAAAAGGAATAACTGATTAGTGTTGTGTGACTGGAACGGGGGCGAAAGCTTTACACACAGCGCAGGGCAGCCCGAAAGGGTAAGAGACAAAACTCCACGGAAAGCGACCATAGATGATACCCAAATCACTCAAGTTTAGAGTTGAAATGGGTAGGGGTCGGCGCAGCCGAAAGGGCTGATTTGGGGAGTCTTGCGACAACCTTATTCACCGCTTTTGGTCTCTTGTTTCTTGTAAGGTCTTTACCTCTTCTAATGTGAAGATTCGGTAAAGGTTTGAACGATAATACTCGAATGGGTGCTTCGATTCTTTGAACCTTATGTATTCAATTTTGTTGAAGTGGTTCTCTAACAGCTTTTTCATTTCGTTACTCTCAACGATGAAAAAGACTGCATGCCAGTACCCCTCTTTTTTTGCCTGTATGTGCTCTTTAAAAATGGTCCTGTAGCGTGATGGCGTTTGAATTGTTTGCATCAGTTCGAGTGCAATCTTTGCTCCCGAAGGACTTTTCACCAAGCCATCCGGTTTGTGTGCTACCTGATATTTTTTGCGTACATCTTCATGCTTACCATTTTCCCAATCACGCCATCCATTTTTTTGTAGCTGGAGCTGCACAAACTGTACTTTCATTTTATGTTCTGCATTCTTGGCCGTGACTCGGTACGGTACAAAACTCTTCTCTCTGCCATTACTTTTCTGTTGGTTTTGCGCAAGGCCTAAGTCGGTCACTCCCCACAATGCAAGCTTCCCTCTTGGCGTTTTTAGTTCGTACTTTTTGATGAGGTCTAAGCCTTTTAGTTTTGCCAGTAAACGATCGAGAGGCTGCCTTTTTTGATAATTCAAAAGCACCATTAAGTTGGTGATTGTGGAGTACGTTTCTTGTATTAAAAATTGTATGACGCATTGCATGTTGTCTGCATTTCGTTGGTAACGTTCGGTTTTATCTTGGATCAGATATTGTGTGTTCATCGGCCTCTGCCATCGGTGTCTATCATCGGGGGAGTATAGCACCCGACCGCAGACACCGATGAAATCCAAACAATAACAAGAAGTTTCGCCAAAGGGCGAATATTGAAAAAGCGTGCTTTTTCAATGAATTAGAATGTAAATCTTCGGGGCTGGACGCCCCTACAATTCAAATTCTAATTTAAAGCAAAATCCGCCTCGCTCCGCGAGACCAAGCCCCTATAGAGCGTGAAAAATGTCGCCCTTTTTGGACAAGTCCAAAGAGTCTCGTTTTTACATCGTTATACGGACTTGGTCTCGCCTGCTCAACGGATTTTGGGGCAAGCCCCCAAACCAAAACGCAGTTTGGGAACTGCTCGCCTTTTCGTTCGGGAACGGGCGTTTGGTTCGGCTCCCCCTGTCGAGAAAAAGGTTCGGGGGCTCACCTGTTTTCTCGATGCTACGTTGGACACTTCGCATTTTTTTCTGACTAGCAATTGAACCCCGCAAGGGGGCGCTTGGGCGATTGAGCCAGAAAAAAACATGGCTCACTAACTCACTTTGTTTCGCTGTTCGAACTGTCGCCTCGCGCTGCTCGTTGCCGGTTCGTTTGTCTTGGTAAAAACGCTTCGCTTAGTTTCACCAGGACAAACAAACTAAGCAGTTATGTTGTAACTCAAGGTTCAGT
>NZ_JAWOQO010000046.1:0-4081 GCF_033337345.1 Vibrio sp. YT-18
TTAATTAACATAATCACTTAAGTCACGTAAATGTGCCAAATTTAGCCTACAGGCCAATTTTCATCTGCAGATGTGCTGCGCTGCTGTGTGAGCAGCGAGTTTGACTGTGCTCAGTCCCTTGATGGGCATCAACACACTGTCTGTCCATAACAATAACTATGTCAGGTCAGGTCAGTGCCCCCCTAATATAATGTAGGGGAAACACTGAATCAAGCAAAAAGACTCATGATACCATTTATTTATTCCATTTTATTGTAATTATATTGTAATCGCAATCACACATTTTTTTTCAAATCGTGCAGCACTATTTATTATATTCAATAAAAGTGTATGTTCCTAAATCTTGAGACACCTCATATGTAAGCTAGACAGACATTTCACCTGCTCATTACTGTACGCACGTACTGTATGTACTTAGTCCTAAAGAGCCCTTCTGGTGCCAGTAGATACACAGAAACATTCCAGCAGGCTGTGCTTTCCAAGCATACAAAAAAGTTTCATGCATGTGAAAATTATTTTTCATGCATGTGCTTCACCTCCGCTGCTACAACTCCATCCTAGGGAAAACACTGCTGTGTGTGTTTTGTGCAACAGGTGGATGTGGTAGTCTACTGGTAGAGTAGAGAGAGAGCTAAGTAGCGTTGAAGTAGAGTAGAGCAGGGCAGAGAGATGGAAGCAAAATATATTAAACCCGGTGTTAATACAGCAGAACTGGAGAGAGGGGTGAAAAATAAATAGAGGTGGGCATGGCTCAAGTAGGGCGCAAAATTATAGACGGAGAACGATTGACAAATGTTTCACTTTAAGCCCTGACACTGTCATTTTTATGTAGAAATTAAGCTACAATACATGGCGTATGTTGTTTTAATTAATAAATACAGTGTGAATAAAGATTACATAACATAAAAATAACTGCAGTCTTTGTTATTTGATAGCCGCTTAAATTAAACAATTTTTATAGGGCAAGTAAAAACTGACTTCGGGCAAGTAGATCTCTGACCAACTTGCCCGACCGGGCAAGTGAAAAAAAACCTTAGCGTTGAACCCTGCACAGACAGACACGAACACACAGAGACACACACACAGACAGACACCCACACACACACACTCCACTCCCTTTTATTATACACATATGATTAGTGTCACATATGTATACAATCAGATAGATTCATCATATTGTACTATTATTGCCAGAATTATAATTATAATATTATTACTTTTATTAATGTTGTTGTAAGCTACATTATGTGCAATAAACATTTCAGAGCTGCTCTGACAGATTGACAGTCTGATCCTTGTGCACAGTGTTATTAAAACAAATAAATATAAAAACCACAGAGGTTTGATTTGAGCTGAGGATGAATTCGTGCAGTGTAATATTTGAACGTTAAGACAAAAAGTGATGTTCAAAGAAATGACTGATCTGCATAAATTCAGTAACTTAAGACAGTCCTGAGTAACAAAGAAATATGCAGCAGGTTAACTTCTATCACAGCGGTGCCTGGATGGTGTGACGTGTGAGGTTGTGTTGCTGCTGTAGTGTGAAATGACTCCTGCTGATTTTGTTATCATTAGTCATTAGTCAAACTGAGCTTGAAGTGCCTGTGCTGTCACCTAATGACACGGCCATTGATTAGCATAACAATGGCTTCACTCTGACAGACACAAGCCTGTGTGTGTGTGTGTGTGTGTGTGTGTTGTTTAATCATCGCACATGTCAAAGTTTCATCAGGTCACATGGCTTACGTCTGCAGGGGACGACGGCGTCTGGGGGACGACGGCGGGGGGCCGAGGTCCCTCCCAACGCTGCTTGCAGCTTTAATTATTATTATTATTATTGTTTCTTTCTTTCTTTCAGCGTACGCGACTTTCAACTGGAATTTTTTCCCCTAAACATGCTCTCAACCTCACCAAAATTGGCACGCATGTCAGGACTGGCGAAAAATTTTATAGAATGAAAAAATTAATCTGAAAAGTGCCAAAATGGGCTCTCTAGCGCCACCTATCAGTCTAGACCACTAAAATGGCCGCTGCAGCCAGTAGGAACGTCGTAGGAAGATCGAACCAAAACAGCCGTGTTCGTCTCATCAAGACCTACAAATCACGCACTCGCACCCATGCCCTAACTTCAACAGGAAGTGAGATAATTCCTTTCAAAGTAAGATTTTTCCGAAAAAAAAAAAATTCCTTTAAAAATCAAAGGGTCCGACACCGTTTATCGTATCGGCTTCAAACTCGCACACATTATTCTTCATTGTGTCCTTATCAATTATTGTGCGTAACTTTTTCAATCCTCAAATGGTTTGGATGTAATGGCGCGTCACAGGTGATGTGCTCCCAACCCTTCTGAGGATTTGTTGTGCCACCTGGACCCACGAAAATGCCCGGTGAGACGGGTAGGAACCACTTAGAAAGACCAAACCAAAACTGTCTCGTTCGTCTCATCAAGACCTACAAATGTCGTGCTGCAACCCCTGACCTAACTCCAACAGGAAGTGCGCAGTTGTTATTTGAATGTAAGGTGACGTTTTGGACAAATTCTGTCAAACAAAAATTATTTGCTCCTACACCGTTTATCATAACTGCTTCAAACTTGCACAAATTACAGCTCTACCCCTGCTGAACATTACTTGTGAAGGACTTTGTCATAACTTGAACGGTTTGGATTTAAGAAGCGTTAGAAGGTGCAGGACACAACTCCTCATGATGATCTCTGGAAGAAAAGATGAGGGCCAACACACTGTAAACTTGTGATTAAGGTGACATTTTTCAGTCCATAGACATACAAGCTTTATATGTTTGCGTTCAGAACAAATGTATCTATCTGGTGATGCTTTCAGATTGAAGATGGGACCCACGGTTTGGAATCTGGAAGGATTTGTTTGAGAAAGTTTCAAGCCATTCTGCTGTCTGTGAGAGTTGCAACTGTCATTCATTAGCATAACAAAGGCTTCACTGACAGTCTGTGTGTCAAAGTGAAGTGTGTGTGGTCACACAGACATGACAGTATAACATTTACCTAACTCATTCCTAAAACTTTGAAAGAAATGCCTGATACCAAAAACCTGTAAATACAAGATATCCTGGTGAAACTCTTTCACCTTATGAAGAACTGGAATACATGCAGTCCTGCTCACTTTCTCCACTGACATTAACTAGTATATATTTGTGTGTGATTGCTGCACTTAGATCCTCAAAGCAGTTAGTACATATCAGTCAAGCTTTCACTAGGTCACATGATTTCAAATGAATATGGATGTGTTGTTTGATCATCACACATGTCAAAGTTTCATTAGGTCACATGGCTTATACCTACAACTTTCAAAATATACGCTCACACCACCTTCATAAGAACCCTGTATTTTTAAACCTGCGGGCCCCCTTATAAAATATGACACCTGTCCGCTTTGGGACGGTGTGAACAACTAAAAAATATGAAATATTAATATATTTCTCGACATTTTTTTGCTTAAATCTTTGAACCAACTTGTACTCAGATTATGCATATTAAATATTCATTCATTTTGAGGATTTTCACAATTTATTTGTCATTTTATTTACATGAAGTCACTGTTAATTGAATGAAAAAAAAACATGAATTAAGATTAACTATATAATAAATGTTGGATGTTTTTTTTTATTTTATTTATCACAGTCTGTGATATGTGAATGATAAATAACAACACCAATTTTGATGCATTATCATTTTTGGGGGCAGTTTCTATTTTTCAATAAAAATAGACACTGTTCCCCTTCAGGACTTTTTTTTGTCTTTGTTGAAAAACAACCATAAAAATATTATTTTTTTTTTTTTTTGATTTTTAACTCCTAGTCTGAGTATACATACCAAATATTCGTTGTGGGTGTATGTATGAGAGAGAAAGACAGGGAGAGAGAGATAGACAGAGAGATAGAGAGAGAGACATGGAGAAAAAAATAATGTAACCTTAAAGCAACCTGCAGCTCATAATTTGCAAATTTTAGTGACACAATTACACTCACACACACACACACACACACACACACACACACACTCCACTCCCTGTCCCCCCTCCCCCTCTCTGTCTCACTTTCTCCCCCC
>NZ_JAWOQO010000047.1:0-3997 GCF_033337345.1 Vibrio sp. YT-18
CAGTAAGCATGCCATTAACTTTCTTCTGCAAAATCAGCTAGGTAGGATGATAGTAGTGTATGCCGATACAATTTTTTATTTATCGAGCCAAAAAGTTGGGTATAAATCCAAGAAGTTGGTCGGTGTTGGCTGTGGTCTTTGTGTACGGTCGCTGTTTAGCTGAAGCGATACATATGGTGTTTTTACCCGTGAACACATTCGTAGTGGGCACGTTGTGGATGTAATAGTTCTAAGAAGTCTTTGCCCCATTATAAGACAGAGTAAATACTCATTCATATCCTGTTAGTTGGTTTTTTCCTTACTAAAAGTAATCCATTCTCTAATGCTATTGTTGTTAATCCTCGTGTTGTATTACGGGGGCTCTTAAGTTATCAACATCGTACACAGAACCACCATGTTGTATTTATTCAACATGGTGCATTTAGAAAGAACGTCTTCCCCCAACGGTATCCTTAAACCTTGCTCGAGGAGCTTTGCCATCCATCATCCGTTTAAGGTTCGCAGGTATAAATTGACTTGAATCGAGAGTTTGCCAACTTGCTTCACCGTTTTCTTCTGGCGTCCAATTGATGGTTGGTACGTTATCTTCAATCGCAATGGACAAAATATTGAGTTCACCGAGAGCAACCATAAGGTTCTGACACAAGAGGATTTTGAGCGGATTTTAGAGCAGGCTGAGGAATGGGAATGGGAAAAGGCGTCATTGTGACGCCTTTTATTTTTTACTCTTTGAAGCAAGGAAGCCCCTGCTCTTGGTACCACCTTTTAATTTCATTAACAACTCCCTCTGGCGAGTCATCTTGATCAGGTTTAGGCCAAAATATTAGGTCGGTCCCATCAGGGTGTTTAACAATTTCTGAAAAATGTAAGATAAGTTTGTCCTCCTCACTTTCAGGTAAATCGTTATCACATATTGTGCTGACAAAATCTTTAAATTCAGCAAATGTATACTCGGAAATATTATTTTTTAACTTCATTTAATTCTTACCAAAGTGGATTCTCTTGTGATGTTTAGGAGTAACGACTGCAAGGTTATCAACATGGAAAACAGCTCCCCCCTTAGATATCTCATGTTGGTGATGGATCTCATATCTGATCATTTTTCCATAGTGTTCACCTTTTGGAGCTATAGGAGATTTACCGGAACTAATTTTCTTTTGGTTCGTTCTGTTGAATTGCGCCATAAGCACACTATCTTTAGAAACCTCTATCCAGAAAGCTTTTCGGAACGCATCAAAATTACTAAATTCTTTCCCTCTCAGCTTATCAGCTATTTGAGAGGGTATTGGGGCTCCTAAGTCCTTACCTGCACCTGCCAACCAAATGCCAAAGATATCTTCGCCTTTCCCGGTAACGACTCCGGGCTTATCTCTCGGGCTTTCTTTGTAAACCACATAGAGCGGAGCAATACCTGAGCTTTCAGGGAATACCAAGATCGCATCGCGCCAGTCTTTCTCTTCTGGCGCAGGCGTAACGGTGACGTTAGCATCGCTATCCGAGTGGATTGGCGTGACCAGTATATCGTCTTTTTCAAACCCATCACTATGATCGGGGGTAGTTTGCCAACTTGCTTCACCGTTTTCTTCTGGTGTCCAATAGATGGTTGGTCCGTTCTCCTCAATCGCAACGGACAGCTGGCTATTATTTCCCTGTTTCACGTATTTGATGGGGATGCGCGTGTCGTCTACATGATAGCCCTGCACGTGCGGATAAAACTCCCCATCTTGGGGCTCGGTAATGTGGACACGAACACGGCTTTGCGCCGTGGTCACTTGGCGTAAATCTTGGTCTGTATATTGGGTGTTATCGCCAAACAAGCTTTGCTGCATGGCAAACAAAGCGCCAATGCCTTCTACTTGCCAGCGGTAGCCCTCAACTATCTTATCTTTCAATGTGCCGGCCAGTTTATCCAACTGCATCGCCGCAGTTTGGGTTTGTTGCGTTTGCTCTGGTGAGCCAGCGACAGCGGCGGAACTTCCCATGGCCATTTGTGCTTGTGTTGCTTGAATGGCGGGTATGACAGCAGCTGGGGTCGCATTCGCTTGCGCAAAGAAGAATGACCAAGGCCCGAAGTTACTGATTGACTCTTGTTGGTCGCCAATTTCAATACACCCTTCTGGCCTGATGCAGGATTTAGCGAACACGAGCGAGCTTGTGGCGTCTTTTAAGTTAAGGATGGCGACATCACCTTCTACAAAATCGGCAGCGTTGATAGCTCGATATTTGGTCAACCCAAGTAAAGGATCGCTGTGCTGGTAATGACTGTTGCGGATGTTGTTGTAGGTTTGCGGGTGCAGAGGCGGAAAAGTGTTCTTTTTGTCTGGTGCTTGTTGTTGCTGTGCTTCAGCAACAACAATTTCATCACCAATTGCGAGTGATAGAGGGTCGGCCTCAAACACTGGGTTAAGCGAGAGCAAGGCTTTAGCTCCCATACCATACCGTTCAGCTATGCTCTGCCAGGTTTCCCCCGCAACTACGATGTGCGTTGCTGCGGTTTGTTCTGCTTCCGCTTCATCGTTGTAATCTTCTGCGCGTGCTTCTTCCGGCTGTTTACCTGCATCAAACAGTGCAGGAATATCCAACTTTATCCCGTTTTCGCTCAGCCAATCTTCACTAAGATTATCGAGCTCTTCACGCGTGATTTGGCGCTCAAGATAAATGATGTATTGGTTCTCAAGGACTTGGTTGGCCAACTTCCAATACACCAAAATAGCGCTTTGATCCTTGGTAAAACCGCGCTCGTCATTGAGCGTCTCTTGTGTCGATCGCGTAGCGTAAAATGCCCATTTTTCTTGTCCGAGAATTTTGTACTCTTGGACCAGTTCACCATCATTAAAGTGGTAGTAATAGCCCTCTGTCGGCAAGCCTAGGCGTTCGCCCAATCGCACAGCCGGAACGACAGGTATAAAACCTTCCTCAGTTTTATGGCTGCCGGCTTTTTGTAGTGTGATTGATTCCAATGGTGTCAGCCCGAGATTGTCGTCAGCGATGTGGATATTTAAACGCTTTGGCTCATCAAACACACATAACGCTGTGTAGCGGGTACCTTGATCGGTATTGGCTTGCTCCCAGCGGGTTACCGCGTTCTCTTTTTCAGTTTTCGCTAAAGCAAAGTCATTGTGCACCATTTTCTTTATGGTGGCATCCGAGCAGCCGACTTCGAAGCTGTACTCAAATTCCTTGGTGATTTCCTCTTCACTTTCGACTGCGATCGGCTGTGGCGTATAAGCTCGTTCGAGTGCCGCGGTCTCTCCAATACGTGTGCTGTATCCTCCCGTTGCTCTGGAGATTTTCGTCTTTGCTAACAACTCCTCAGCCGCATCATCCGAAAATGCAGAGATAACCTCAGAGTTCAGCCGCCATGTTTTAGGACCAATTGGGTCGTTGTAACTCAGAAGTGCGGGAATTTGAGGTGTATCACTCACGAGTACGAGCTTACCCTCGTGGAGGTGGTGTTTTAGCTGATCAAAGGTAAGATGAGCAGGAATGGCAGAGGCGATATCTGCTTCCGCGAGGTTGTGGAAGTTGCCCTCTATCAACCCGAATTCATGGGACATTACTTCCGACAGTGGAAGGGTTTTATACGACACACAAATACCTAAAGTAAAAGCCAAATATCACGTCAAAAAGCGAGAAGCGTGCCATTTAATTTTTTAATAAAATCAATTGTTTGGAATAATAGTAATGTACGTCTATCCAATTTTTTGGTTATGGTGCCAATAAATTGGATATAAATCCAAGAAGTTGGTCGGTGTTGGCTGTGGCCTTTGTGTACGGAATCTGTTTAGTTGAAGCGATACATATGGTGTTTTTTCCCGTGAACACATTCGTAGTGGGCACGTTGTGGATGTAATAGTTCTAAGAAGGTTTTGCCCCAAAATTCGTTAGGTTAAATACCCTATAAAGTTAAAGAGCCTGCGTTTACCCTACAAAAAGTCATTTAGTAGAATGAAACTTTCACGATTTGGGCCTTTTATATGTATGTTTTGCTTGTCAA
>NZ_JAWOQO010000048.1:0-3872 GCF_033337345.1 Vibrio sp. YT-18
CCGCCCTGTTGTAGCTGCTAGACGGGGACAAGCGGAAAAGGAATAACTGATTAGTGTTGTGTGACTCGGACGGGGGGCGAAAGCCTTTACACACAGCGCAGGGCAGCCCCGAAATAAGGGGAGAAATCCTTAGTTCAGAAAGCGACCAAAGATAGTATCCAAATCACTCAAAGTTGAGTCGAAATGGGTAGGGGTCGGCGCAGCCGAAATAAGCAAAATTGCGGCGCGTAGCTGCTCCAACGCCGTTACACTGCTCTTATACAGCAAGGCCTCCTACAGTACCAATTAATAGCGTAAGGCTTGGCTATGGCGTGTTAAACAGGTGGTGTTTGTGTTTTCAAATATTCACTTTTGACTAGTTTGTGATGGACTGCAGTCCTGATGGTTACGTAGCTTTTCCGATGTAAATCCCCCTAAAAAGTGTCACAAACTTTCACATGGTTTTTAGGGTAGTTCTGCTTGTTTGATATGGAAAGAAACGCATCTCGCGCGTTTTAGAGCGCCTGAGGGATGTTTTTGTCAGTAAAACTATCGATTTAACATATGATCGATAATGCGAAATGAAAATTACTTTTTGATGAGTCGATGACGACTTCATTTGCTATAGAATTTGAACAAGCAATTTTGTGACCTTTGTCAAAAAAAAACTTGACATCGTAGGCAACTTGAGTAATACTGGATTCGCTCTGCTGTTCAGAGTTATTAAATGTAAAGTTTCATATTAAGCAAAACCTCTCCTTGTTGTACCTCTCCACGTTGCAATACCTAGAATGACCCTTAGTTGTACCTAATCATTAAATAATTCAATGTCTTAGCGCATCGCATTTTGCGATATAATTAATTTAATTCTATAAGGGACAACAATGTCTAACTCAAATAAAGCAACTGGTTCAGTTAAATGGTTCAACGAATCGAAAGGTTTTGGTTTTCTTTCTCAAAGTGATGGTGGTGACGATGTTTTTGTTCACTTTAATGCCATTGTATCTGATGGATTTAAAACTTTGATTGAAGGTCAACAGGTTACATTTAATGTTGAGAGAGGCCAGAAAGGCCTACAAGCGGCTAATGTTTGCCTTGCTTAAAAACGAATCTAAAAAAAGCCCTAGCTATTAGCTAGGGCTTTTTTTAGTTCAAATAATTGCTCTTTCGAAGATGATCGATATTGAGATCAAATGCTTTTAGCATTAGACTCTTTCTCCAGATGTGAAAAAACCGACCCAGCAAGGTCGGTTTTTTGGGAATACTTACTGGTTTGACGGCCTGTGTAAGTCCTTTCATGATAGCTCATATCGTCTAAGCACTTCAAGTATTCCCGCGGCCTATTTGGAATCAAGATGTTTTGGATAGGCGAATACATCCCGTTGGCGATCAAGGACAACCTGAGCCAACCAGCGAACGAACCAGTCCCGAAATGACGAAATAAGTCACGATGCTACAGCTGCCAGGCATCGAGTAAGGCCAAATGATAATACGGTCTGGTGTCTCCCACTGAGGTGGACGTTCTGAGAATCTGCAAATGAACTCAGAGCGCTAAAGGGAGAGCGTAGGGCAGCCCGAAAGGGAGAGACAACCCCCAGGAATGCGTGAAATGAACCCCGATACTTCAACCTATTCAATGGGTTACGAGGTAGGGGTTCGGCGTAGCCGAAAGGGCTGATTTGGTGAGCCTTGGTGACGTCCTTATTTTCTTCTCTTTTCATCAAAGCAAAATATCTTATTGAGCGCTCCGCGCATTGTTGTTGCTTTCTCGATCTTACTAGCGGCTGTGTGTAAAGGATTGGGCAGTTTGTCCTGTAGCTTCCCAACATCTTCGTGCACACGAAAAAAGTTTTTTAGGGCAGGATTCGCAAAGTGCTAGCAAAAGGTACTTCATTCTCTGTCTCACGACATTGGTGAGCGAACGGGCAATTTCACACCCTACGCAGTATCCAGCTAGTGCTCTATGCCTAGTTCTCATCAGGTGTTGCGTCGGATACTGCATTATTTTGTATTGGTGACAGTGAGTGTGGAAACCAAGGTATTGTAGGGTTCTACCTGGATACACCTTTATATTTCTGGCCCAGAACTGACGCATTGCGTTTGTCACCCATTAAACAGAACACCAGCTCTCGTTTGCGCTTTGCCTAATGGGTGACATTAGGTGTTACGGTGTTGTTTTTGGCTCCGTTCTTTTGATGGTTTTTCCGTACATAACTTTCACCATTTAACATATGACTTATATTACGAATCTATCCCATTTGGGTTGGATTTCAGAAAAATTCATTAGCTATAGACCCTTGCTGATGTGGATGATGCGATTTTTAGGAGACAAACTTATGCCTATAAGTCATGTGTTACAGCATGTTTTAAATAAAACTACAGTTGCATCTTCATCAACTACTCATGGGGAAGCTAGAGATTTTAGTAATTCGATTAAAAGCATTCGGAATGTGTCGAGCAGTGATACACCAAGGGTATTTAAGCATGATGGTATTGCTATAAGTCGCACTGGAAGTGCACAGCAATTGGTTATTATGACTCATGGTGGGTGGAAGGAACTTGAAAGATCAGCCACATTGTTTCGTCGGCAGGTTGGCGACGGGTGTACTAGTGTGCCTCAGGGGATGCGAGTGGATTTTTATACAGAAGATAAAAATTTCACCAAGGGGGCAAGTGTTCTTTCGGAAGTGAGTAAGCGGCCAAAGGATGCACTAAATGGATTGGAGTTTGAGTCTGGTTTAACTAAGGATGATTTAGATATGCTGGCTAAGACTCGCAATAAATCTACCGATGCAATTTTGGAGGAAATGAGGAGCTTTGCTATATATAGAAAAGACAAAGTTTCCGAAGGTTGTTTAGTTAAAGATTATGCCTTATACCATCATGAGAGCACGGATTCTTTGTTAAAAGAGCATCAAAGTCATCCAGTAAGTGAAGATGTTGATATCGCGTTTGTGATAGACAAAAAGCATAAGAAACATCTATCCGATATCTTTAAAGCAATCAAACTATCTGGAATAGAATATAAGGTTATTCATTTTGGTGCGTGTAGGGTTGAACGAAATGGTTCAGCAGTGCCTAATTTTGAATAGACTTTATGTAGGCTTGAACTTTTGAGTTTTGATTAGTTGTGGATGAAGAAAAAGCTACAGCCATCTAAGCTTATCGAGGAGCATGATAACTGTAGCTTTTATCTTAAAATTAAATCGCTATTTCATTTCAAGGAAACGAAATAGAGCAGATAGCTTACTCCAGTAGAGATTTTGATTTTTCGGCGACTTCATGTTGCCTAATGCTATATATTTCAATGAGTTACCCTTCTGGTTTGAATGGTTCTGGAATAGAAATTGGAGCCGGAGATGAAATCGTAATGCACGGTCGGGCTGCACTCATAGTGTTACCTCAAATGTGATTTTTATGTCAGCTTTTACTTAGGTAAAAGCTCCATTTGGCTTGTTGTTAAGAGAATTAAAATCACTAGAATGCATCACTTGGTTTCATGCTGAATCCATTCCATATGAAACATAGCTCGTTTTAGATGTTGCTAAAGAAGAACTGGATATTGCGATCTTTTAGATTTAGACGTAACCTTTTGTCCAGATGTGAAAAAACCGACTTTGGAGAGTCGGCTTTTTTCGGAATACTTACGAGTTTGGTAGCTCCGGTAAGTCCTTTCATGATAGCCCATATCGTTTAAGCACTTCAAGTATTCCTGCACTCTGTTTGGATCAAGATGTTTTGGACAGAACGACGCGCATCAGCCACCGACCAAGGGAAGTCCGATAGGTGGCAGGTAAAGGCACTAATCAAAACTTGCGAAAGCACAATAAAACCGCCTTGTTGTAGCTGCTAGACGGGGATTAGCGGAAAAGGAACAACTGAGTAGTGTTGTG
>NZ_JAWOQO010000049.1:0-3821 GCF_033337345.1 Vibrio sp. YT-18
CAGGCGCTATCGTGACTGAGCTTATTCCAGTCGACCAAGAAATTAAGAAGCACTTTGAAGCTTCAATGAAAACAGTTCAAGGCTAAAAAATGTCTGTATGCGTCACCGTCGTTAACCAGTATGGCAATTTGAAAGCAACAAAAACGCCTGTTGCGGATTGCCAAGAATACGTGCTGATTTCGGCGGTGGACTACCAAGAATATAAGGAACCAGTCCTCTTTAACGGTGACTTGTTCCTGTATGTCAGTGGCGTGCTCTTGATCAACATGGTCGTTGGTCACTGGGTGGGTCGTGTTGTTCGCCTTATGAGTAAAAGGTAAATCTTATGAAAAAACTAGAACTTGTTGTAAATAACGTAAAACACGCAGTCGTAAACAAAAAAACCGCAGCTGGCGCTGCTCTTATGGTCGCGTCTGTCTCTCCGGCGTTCGCTGAAGTCGATATCACGGGCGCAATCAACTCTGCGGTATCCGGTGGTCAAGCTAACGTATCACTGGTTGTGGCGGGTCTGATTGGTATGGCTGCACTGGGCTTTGGTGTGACAATGGTTGTTGGCTTCTTACGTCGCTAACGGCTCACCTCTATGCCTCCTTTATCGGGTAATTTACTTGGAGATGTTCTCGCTATCGTTCTAGGTGTTGCCTTTGCGGGGGCATTCCTCCACGGCTTTGTGAGTGGCATCAATACTCACTAATCAACGGATAAGGGAGCTTCGGCTCCCTTTTTTAATGGTGCAAATGTGAATAAGTCACTCGTTTTACTTTTGTTTTCTTGCTTGTTCCTGTCATGGCATGCAAGCGCAGCTCAACCAACTTACGCTGTGAGAGATGTTATCGCTTATCCCGACTGCAAACTGTCTAGGGGGATGAGAGTTAACCCTTATTCTTATGTCTCTTGTTATGAAAATAAGTTTGTTCGATACAAGGACTTCTCCACAACGTCATGTTACATGGATAGTGATGAGTTCGGCTTACGTATAATGTGTAATACCGACAGTTCTTCTTTCCCAAAAATTCAAACTGTATGGTTCCGTCATGATACGGCTAAGTGTCCAGCTGACTATGAATTGATAAATGATGGTGACGGTGTCACCTGTGAACCCATCGTTCCTCCGTGCGAGTATGGGGAGAATCCTGACGGCTCATGTATGGACGCTTGCCAGTTCAAACAGTCTATTGGCGATACCGTGAAATTGTACTGGCACCCTGCCATTTACGGCGAATTGGTGACGGGCGCTTGTTACGGTGATTACGGTGCCACTCGATGTGAAGTCACTAAGAACGAATCCACCATTATTTGTACTGGCGTTCCTGATGGACAGTACACGCCCGACTCTCAATGTTCTCTCAAGTTCGCGTTCACTGGTCGTCAGTGTGAAGGTGGCACTTTGTTTTGGGGCGATAAGGGACCGGATGAACCCATCATTCCACCCGATGAACCGGAAGACCCAACCCATGACCCTGACGACCCAACAGGCGAGATTGAAGACCCAAGTGTCCTACCCGATGATTCAACAAACACGATCAATCCCGGTGACGTTGATGATGAACCGGATGTAGAAGACCCTGATACGGATGAATCGACAGACACGGCAGTCCTTTCTGCTATTAAAGGGCTTAACGTGGATGTGAACAAAGGCATTCATGATCTTAACGTCGATATCAACCAGTCACACGCGGACATCACCAACGCGGTCATTGATGTGAAAGGCTCTTTGGTTGATAACACTCAAGCCATTCAAGAGCAGCAAATCAATGACAACAAGATTTATAAAAACACCAAGGCACTCATCCAACAGGCCAACGGCGACATCACTACGGCGGTGAACAACAATACCAACGCGACCATTGGTATTCGTAACGATTTAAAAGGGCTTGGTGATTCCGTGGGCGAACTCGATAGCAGCTTAAATGCGATTGAGGGTCTATTGACTGGCTCTGAGTTTGGTACACCTACGGGCACCGCTATCACTGGCGAAATCTTCACGGCAGAAGACTTTGCCATCCTGCAAACCACGATAGATGAAAAAGCCGAATACATCCAAGGCTATGTGGACGACATCAAAGGCTTAATCACTATCGGCACCAACTTCAATAACGGCACATTAAGCGACAAGTCTTTTAACATCAAAGGCGCAACCGTTGAATCAGGACTACAGCGTTTTGATGCGGTATCGGGGTATGTTCGCCCTGTCGTGCTGTTCATTTGTGCCTTAATCGCCCTTTGGGTTCTGTTTGGTAATCGGAGTAAATAACATGGAATACATCTACTCAGCATTAGAGTTTATTGCCAACATTGGGCAAACCTTTCTCGACTTCTTTGATGTGGCGATTGAATGGATAAAGAACGTGTTTGAATACGGCGCGATGTGGCTTATCTCAGTATGGTTCGATATCAAGATTGCCTCGATACAAATCGCACTCAAGATTGCGCAGCTGCTGCTCGAAGAATATGGCGTCTATACGCTTGTCGAAGACCGCTTTAATGCGCTTCCCTCTGATGTCCGTTATATCTTGACCGAATACGGCGTCACCTCTGGGCTACGTGTCATCTTTGATGCGTTCGCTACGTCTTTAGTTATGCGTTTCTTTAACTGGTGATTGAATGGCTACTTCATTTCGATACGGTCACGGTGGCTCTTACAAATCGGCTTGCGCCGTGTGGTTTGACTTACTGCCTGCACTGCGTGAAGGTCGAATTTGCATTACCAACATTCATGGCATGCAGCCACTTGAAGTGATTGAACAACGCCTTGGTGAAAAGTTCCCTGATACAGCTCGGCTCATTCGCATTAGCTCTCGCAATCCTGAAGGCTTCGAGCTTTGGAAATACTTTTTCTGTTGGGCGCCCATTGGGGCGTTCATCCTCATTGATGAGTGTCAGCAAATCTTCTCGGTCAATGCAGGTTTCAAAATGGCGAACATACACAAGCGCCCTTTCACTGACTTTGAGCCTCACTTACCGGAAGGATTTTCCGAGCTGTTTCACTCTCGTTGGCTAACGATTGATACATCCAGTTTGGACAATGGCGAGATAGACGATTGCCAACGCACACGCTTTGATGAGCAAGGACGCATCATCTATCCCGAGAACTTTAACAACGCCTTTATGGAGCACCGGCACTACAACTGGGACATTGTGTTGCTCACGCCTGACTTTGCTCAAATACCGAAAGAGTTAAAAGGTGTTGCGGAGTTGGCCAAGCAACATAAGGGTAAAGATGGGATCTTCTTTTCCAACCGTAAACCGCGCATCTTGGAACATGACCCGACTCGAACGGTCACCAAACCAAGCAAAGACGATGTGGTTTATAACCTCAAGGTGCCGCTTGATGTCCACCTACTCTACGCCTCGACCGTCACGGGGCAAATCACCAAATCGGGACTTGGAAAGAACATCTTTCTTAACCCGAAATTCTTAGCAGCTATGGCACTGGTCGTGCTTTCATTTGGGTACTTAGTTTATGCGCTTATTGGTATGGTTTCTGATTCTGAGACGACAACTGCGGAAGGAACGCAGCTTCATCAAACTTCGCAGCAAGGTGGCGTTTCGACTTCGCAAGGTCAAGCACGTTCTGGTCAAAGTGGTTCGCCTGGTTCTGTCATGGGTTCTAGTGGTTCTGGCTGTACGGGTTCTGGTTGCGGGAATGAGTCTTATCATGACGTAGGCACCGTTCCTGCTTGGTTCCCACTGGCGAACTCAGAGAGTATCTATGTTTCTGCCGTGGAACGTTGGCACAAAGCCACCTCGATACACGTCAACGTGCATTTTGAGGTTGTCACACCACGCGGTGTGACTTACCTCGATGACGGATTCCTAAA